>JAUWWU010000030.1 GCA_030616695.1 Candidatus Omnitrophota bacterium
CCGACAAGGGGGGAGATATTGTTTGGCAGTGTGAGTTATGACAGGCTTAATTTAAAAACTTTGCGGGAGAATATCGGTTACGTCACACAGGAGGATGTGATCTTTAATGCCAGCATTAAAGAAAACATATCATTGTGGGACGGGGATGCGGATGAGGCTAGGCTGAACAGGGCTATAGAAATGGCGCATATAACCGGTTTCATAAACGACCTTCCCGAGAAGCAAAATTCCATGCTTGGCGATAACGGGCTTGACATATCCGGTGGACAGAGGCAGAGGGTAACCATAGCGCGCGAGCTCTATAAGGATACAAAGCTTTTGATATTAGACGAAGCTACGAGTTCGTTGGATAGCAAGTTCGAAAATCAGATCTATGAAAATTTAGAAAAATTTAAAGGTAAGAGGACTATGGTAATCATAGCCCATAGGCTGGCCACGATAAAAAATGCCGATTATGTCTATGTGTTTGATGAGGGAAGAGTTGTAGAAGAGGGGACGTATAGCGAGTTGTGTCGAAAAAGAGGCGAGTTTACAAAAATGGTGGAGGCGCAAACACTCACGTAGTGGTTCCGACTCCCCTTCCGACTTCGTCAGAAATAGGTTGCGTCATATAGAGTATCTTTGGTATAATTATAGCAAAGATAACATTTACAGGAGGTGTGATTTTGAGCATAACCAAAGAGGTGAAAACAGCCTTGATAAAAGAGTACAAGGTCCATGAGAAAGACACTGGCTCTCCCGAAGTCCAGATTGCGATTCTTACGGAAAGGATAAACACCCTTACGGAACATTTCAAGGTCCACAAAAAGGACCATAGTTCCCGAAGGGGGCTTTTGAAGCTGGTAAGCAAGAGGAGAAGGTTGCTTGACTATCTTAAAAAGCACGACAACGAAAAGTACCAGGAACTTCTTGAGAAATTAAAACTTCGCAAGTAGGGCAAAAGGAGAGAATATGACAGAGAAATTTGAACTCGGACTGGGCGGCAAACAGCTCAGTATCGAAACAGGGAGGTTTGCGAAACAGGCCGACGGGGCGGTGGCCGTTCGGTTCGGCGGAACAGTAGTCCTTACGACCGTGGTGTGTTCAAAAGACCCGAAAGAGGGGGTGGATTTTCTCCCGCTTTATGTCGAATACAGAGAGAAGACCTATGCCGCCGGTAAAATACCGGGTGGCTTTTTTAAACGTGAAGGCCGGCCGAGCGAAAAAGAGATACTGACAGCCAGGTTAGTAGACAGGCCCATAAGGCCTCTGTTCGCAGACGGCTTTACCCATGAAGTGCAGGTCATGACCATGGTGCTTTCGGCGGATGCCGAGAATGATTCGGATATCCTGGCGCTTATAGGCGCATCAGCGGCGCTTTCTATTTCTGATGTGCCGTTCAACGGCCCGATAGCGGCGGTAAGGGTCGGGAGGATAGACGATAAATTTGTATTAAACCCTACCTTTCAGGAACTTGATTCCAGTAGCATGGACCTGATAGTGGCCGGGAACGGCCGGGATGTGATAATGATAGAGGCCGGTATGAACGAGGTCTCCGAAGAGACCGCGCTGGAGGGCATCGAATTCGCCAGAGAGCCTCTCAGGAAAATAGTGGAATTACAGAAAGAGATGGTGAAAAAGTGCGGCGCCGGGAAGCGGAAGATAGAGCTTTTAAAGGTAGAGCCCGCCCTTACGGAAAAGGTGAAGGAGATTGCTTTAGACAAGCTTAACGAACTTGTCCATATATCGAGTAAGGAGCAAAGAGAAGAAGCCCTCGCTTCCATCAAGAAAGAGCTGGTGGAAAAACTTGTTAACGAAGAGACCGGATATACGGAAGGCGACGTAAAGATCGCCCTCGTGAAGCTTGAGAAAGAGATCGTGCGCAAGGACATCCTCGAGAACGAGAAGAGAATCGACGGCAGGACAAGGAAGGACATACGGCCTATAAGCTGTGAAGTAGGCATACTTCCAAGGACGCACGGCTCAGGGCTTTTCACGCGCGGCCAGACGCAGAGTCTATCGGTGACTACGCTGGGCACAAGCGCTGACGAGCAAAGAATAGACGCCCTTGAAGGCGAGACGTCAAAAAGCTTTATGCTCCATTATAATTTTCCTCCTTTTAGTGTCGGAGAAGTAAAGCCGGTCAGGGGGCCGGGCAGGAGGGAGATAGGGCACGGGGCGCTTGCGGAAAAGGCCCTTAAGCCCGTAATGCCGTCAAAGGAAGAATTTCCTTACACGGTGAGATTGGTTTCCGATATACTTGAATCCAACGGCTCCAGCAGTATGGCCACGGTATGCGCAAGTGCCCTGTCATTAATGGACGCAGGAGTGCCGGTAAAGAAGTTGGTCGCCGGCATAGCTATAGGCCTTGTCAAAGAAGATGACAGGCATATCATGCTTACCGATATCGCCGGCCTTGAAGACCATTTCGGCGATATGGATTTCAAAGTGGCCGGCACAGCCGACGGCATTACCGCCATGCAGCTTGACCTGAAGATATCCGGGATAACCATGGATATGCTGAAAGAGGCCTTTTCCCGGGCAAAAGAATCAAGGATGATAGTGCTGGAAAAGCTTTCAGAGGCCATTTCAAGACCGCGGGAGAATCTATCCTCTTATGCGCCCCGCATAGTTACCATTAAGGTCCCGCAGGAGAAGATAAAGGATGTCATAGGCACGGGCGGCAAAGTCATACGCAAGATCATACAGGACACGGGCGCCACTATTGACATAGAAGACGACGGCTCCTGCCAGGTTGCGTCCACTGACGAAGCGGCGATGAAAAAGGCGGTGGATATAATCAATAAAATAATAGAGGATCCGGAGGTCGGAAAGATATACAAAGGCAAAGTGGTGCGCATCATGGATTTTGGAGCGTTCTGCGAAATACTTCCGGGTAAAGATGGGCTTTGCCACGTCTCCGAATTATCGGATCACTTTGTTAAGAGTGCAAGTGACGAGGTAAAGGTCGGCGACGAGTTCGATGTCAAACTGATAGAGATAGACCAGCAGGGAAGGCTTAACTTAAGCCGGAAGCGGGCGATGCCGGGTTATAAAGAAGAGCCCGGAAAACCCGAGAAGCATGAGAAGCGCGAGAGGTATGAGAAGCATAAAGGTGGGCATAAAGAAAGACGAGGCCGCTAAGGACCTGCCGCTTCCGAAATACGCTACGGAAGGATCCAGCGGCATGGATATATACGCGGATGTCGACGGTGAAATCGCGATCAACCCCGGAGAGATCAAACTTATAAGGGCGGGGTTTTACATTTCGATACCAAAGGGCTACGAGGCAGAGGTAAGGGCCAGGAGCGGCCTGGCGCTGAAACACGGGATAACGCTTGTAAATTCGCCCGGCACCATTGACTCCGACTTCAGGGGCTTGGTGTGCGTTATCCTTACCAATCTCGGCAAGATGCCCTACATTATAAGGCGCGGGGACAGGATCGCGCAGATGGTGTTTAAAGAAGCGGTGAACGCCCGGCTGGAATTATGCGAGGAATTGGACGGTACGGCAAGGGGCGCAGGCGGCTTCGGCCATACGGGAAAACGAGTACAGCCGATCGTAGTTCAACCAAAAGCCAATAAGCGATAGTAAAATGGAAAGAGAAAAAAGGGACGAGATATTAGCTATATTGCTCATAACTATGAGCATATTCATATTCTTAAGCCTCGTGACGTTTGATTCCGCCGACACCTCTTTTTACGCCTTTCCCCCGAATACGCCGGTCAAGAATTTGGGAGGTTTTGTCGGGGCGTATATAGGCGCATTCCTCTTTTTCCTTATGGGGATATCCGCCTATATCATCCCCACCCTCTTTCTCATATGGGGCATGAGCAGGTTCTTCAAAACAGCCGCGCAGCGGTTATACGCGCGGGTCGCCGGCACATTCATACTGATTCTCGCCACAAGTTCCCTGGCAAGTA
Organism: Candidatus Omnitrophota bacterium; assembly: GCA_030616695.1. GTDB lineage: Bacteria > Omnitrophota > Gorgyraeia > JAHIPI01 > JAHIPI01 > JAUWWU01. The sequence goes on from JAUWWU010000030.1 coordinate 3,904, forward strand.
TGATCATAGACGGCAATGCCGTGGACGAATTCAGGTACGGTGGGACATTCGGATTTTTCCTGTCTAAAATAATGCTCAGGTATTGCGGCGTGATAGGCTCATATGTAATATTATCGTCCCTTTTGATCCTCTCGCTTGTCCTGGCCACGGAATTTATGATATTCCCGCTTATTCAAAAATGCGGCGCTTTGCTGGCCGGTTCGTTTAAAAAGATAAGGTCGGGATTTTCCGCGCCTTCGATCCGATTCGGAGCAGGAAAAAAGCCGGCTGTAAAGACTTCCCGGCCCATTCTTCCGGCCGAGCCGCGGGTCGTTGTCCAACCGAAGACTAAAGAAGTCGAGTATGCGATACGCAAGCCGCAGAAACCGGAGCCCGCCCCGCTAAGCAGCAAGCGTCCGGCAGGGCCCTCTAAAGCGGCGGTAAAGCCTGCTGCCGCAAGGCAGGAAAAGGCGATGGGAGAATATAAATTGCCGTCCATGGACCTGTTGGATTCTCCGCCGCCCATCGAAAAGCGGAAGATAAAAGAAGACTTAAAGACAAACTCGGATATACTGGAATCCACGCTTTCGGATTTCGGGGTCGAGGCCAAAGTGGTAAGAGTCGAGCAGGGCCCCGTTATAACGCGTTACGAGCTTGAGCCTGCACCCGGCGTAAAAGTCAACAGGATAACCGCACTCAATGACAATATCTCTCTTGCCATGAAGGCGCAGAGTGTGAGGATCGTGGCTCCGATCCCCGGTAAAGGGACTATCGGAGTCGAGGTGCCTAATACAGCCTCAAGCGTGGTATATTTGAAAGAAGTAATGGACTCGGAAGAATTTAGGGACATGTCTTCCAAGCTTGTCCTCGCCCTCGGAAAAGACATAGCCGGAAAGCCCCTACTAACCGACCTCGGCGATATGCCCCACCTTCTCATAGCCGGGACGACCGGTTCGGGAAAAACCGTGTGCGTAAACTGCCTTATAACGAGCCTCCTTTTCAGCATGAACCCCGAAGAGGTCAAATTCCTGATGATCGACCCCAAGATGGTGGAGCTGGCGGTCTTTAACGGCCTTCCGCATCTTTTGTGCCCTGTTGTTACCGACGCAAAAAAGGCGGCAGCCTCCCTGAATTGGGTAGTCAACGAGATGGAGAATAGGTATAAACTTCTGGCGAAGGTAGGGGCGCGCAATATAGACATCTTTAACGAAAAGGTGGGAAAGGGAAAGGATGAGTGGGTCGATGAAGACGGCGCCTCGATCGGAAAACTGCCGTTTATCATTGTGATTATCGACGAGCTCGCCGACCTTATGGTGGTGGCGAGGGAAAGTATAGAAAACGCCATTACGCGGCTGGCACAGCTCTCGCGCGCGGTAGGCATACATATTATTCTGGCCACGCAAAGGCCGTCGGTGAACGTCGTAACGGGCGTGATAAAAGCGAATTTTCCGGCGAGAGTGTCTTTTAAGGTAGCTTCAAAAGTCGACTCAAGGACCGTCCTGGATATGAACGGCGCAGACAAACTGCTTGGCAGGGGGGATATGTTGTTCATAGAGCCCGGCGCATCAAAGCCCGTAAGGGCCCAGGGCAGCCTGATAGGCGACAACGAGATTAGCCGGATAGTGGAATTTATGAAATCCCAGGGAGAGGCCGTGTATGACGAAAGCATCATGTCTCAGCAGGAGAAGAAGGCGTTAGGTAGGACATTTGAAAAAGACGAGCTGTTTGACGAAGGCGTGAAAATAGTTTTAGAGACAAAGCAGGCCTCTGTTTCTATGCTTCAGAGGAAATTAGGGCTCGGCTATACAAGGGCCGCGCGCTTGATTGATGCTATGGAAGACAGCGGTATCGTAGGCCCTTACCGTGGCTCCAAACCACGAGAGATACTGGTCGATACCGAAACGAGCGAAGACAAACGCAGTTGAACCGCAAGGTAGAAAATGGTGCGCTTAAAGGCAGATAAAACACAACGCTACGGGACTTCCATAGGCCAGAGATTAAAAAAGGCGAGAGAAGACAAGAATATATCTTTAGAGGAGGCCCATAGGCAGACCAAGATATACCCGAAGGTGATAGAGGCGCTCGAGAATGACAACTTAGACGGTACCCTGGGCGCCACATATGCAAAGGCCTTTCTCAGGAATTATGCCCATTATCTCGAGCTCGACGTAAAAAAGATCGTCCAGGAGTATTCCTCAAAAATTGCCCCGCCCGCCCAGGAAAAATCCGCCCTGGAACCGAAATTATTTTTACGGAAAAAACCCGGCGGATTTAAGCATGTGACGATAGCAGTACTCGCGGTCGTTGTGTGGTTTTTTATTTTAGGTTTTGCCACGACAAAGTTTATCCATTCATACAGGTCTTTTGTAGGTAATAAAAAAATCAGTGCCGCCGCATCAGGCGAAACGGCGAAAATAACCGAGAAGTCTCAGCCTTTGGCGAAAGATATAAAAAGCGGATTTATCCCCATACCAAAACACCGCACCATTTCACTTACCATATCTACGGACATGGATGCATGGCTGAAGGTGACCCGGGATGGTAAAGTGGCATTTCACGGGATCCTTTCAAAAGACTCCAAAGAGACCTGGCAGGCCGATAAGGATATAATGCTGACCGAGTTGGGCAGGCCCGGGGCGATGCGCCTGACCGTCAACGGAAAAGACATCGACTTCTCCGGAAGGCGCATCGGCAGAAATATCTTTATCACTCGCGAAGGTATCGACCTTGAACCCGCACGAAAAAACTAAAGTAGGAATAATAAGTTTGGGGTGCCCCCGCAATCTTGTTGATTCCGAGGTCCTGCTCGGCGTATTAAAAAAAGAGGATTACGAGACAGCCGATATAAAAGATGCCGATATAGGGATCGTCAATACCTGTGCCTTTATAGATGACGCGAAGACGGAGTCTATCGACACCATCCTGGAATTGACCGAACTCAAGAAGGCAAAAAGGCTGTCGGCTGTGGTGGTGGCCGGATGCCTTCCTCAAAGATACGGAAAGGTCCTTCTTAAAGGGCTGCCTGAGGTCGATGCGTTTATCGGCTGTGACGAGATACCGAAGATAGCCCGGATACTGCGCAGCCTGGATAAAAATAAAAAGTTATACGACGTCTCGGCCAAACCTTCTTTTATTTATAGCCACACCCACCCGCGGATTCAGATAACCCCTCCGCATTATGCATACGTCAAGGTTTCCGAAGGCTGCGAAAACAGGTGCAGTTTCTGCGTGGTGCCTTCGATAAAGGGCGCTTACCGGAGCAGGCCGATAGAATCCGTTATTAAAGGGGTAGAGGCGATATCTGCGAGGCAGAGATTATCCGAGATCGATTTAGTAGGGCAGGACGTGACTCTTTACGGAAAGGACCTATACGGCAAGCCCGCCATCAAAGCCCTGCTTGAGAAACTCTGCGCTTTCAGGGAGTATAAAAGGTGGGTGAGGCTCCTTTATACGTATCCTTCCCATATAGACGACGGGCTTATAGACATGCTTGCCGAAGAGGCCCTTCTTTGCAAGTATATGGACTTGCCGATCCAGCACATAAATGATAAAATCCTAAAGATGATGAACAGGAAAATGTGCAAAAAAGATATTATAACCCTTATAGAGAAGATCAGGAAACGCGTGCCTAATGTTGTGTTGAGGAGCTCCGTGATAGTCGGGTTTCCCGGAGAGCGGGATGAGACATTTCAGGAACTGGCCGGATTCATAAAAGATATAAGGTTCGAACGCCTGGGCGTCTTTACCTATTCAAGGGAAGAAGGCACGCCTGCTTATGATTATAAGAATCAAGTGGATGAGAAGGTGAAGCTGGAGCGTTTTAATGTACTGATGTCCGTCCAGAAGGAAATAGCCTGCTCTATAAACGAGTCATACCGGGGCAAAATGCTTGATGTCTTAATAGACGAAAAAGACGAGAATTCAAAGGATACGTATATCGGAAGGACCGAAGGCGATGCGCCCGAGGTCGACGGCGAGGTATTCGTGAAGGCAAAGGATATAAAGCCCGGCGATTTTGTAAAGGTGAGGATAACCGACACTCTCGAATACGACCTTGTCGGAGAGATAATATGAATTTGCCGAATAAGCTGACGTTGTCAAGGATCGCGCTCACCGTAATTTTTATGTTTTTTCTTTTCGCGCACGGCGTGATTTATAAGGTCCTGGCCCTTGCCACTTTCGCGGTCGCCGCGTTTACGGATTTTTTAGACGGGCACATCGCGAAAAAACGTGGCCTCATCAGCGACTTCGGCAGGTTTATGGACCCCATAGCCGATAAAATCCTGACGCTTGCCGCTTTTCTCGCCTTTGTAGAGATGGGGCTGGTCCCGGCGTGGATGGTGATGATTATTATCTTCCGGGAGTTTGTTATCACGGGCTTACGGCTTATAGCGCTGCGGAATAACAGGTTTATAGAAGCTACGTTTGCCGGGAAGCATAAGACCGTTTCCCAGATATCCACGATATTTGTGATTTTGATTTTTCTCCTTTTCAGGGAATTCGGCTATTCATTGGAATTCTGGACGCCTTGTTTCCAGGAAGGTTTTGAGATGGCTATATTTTATTTAATGCTTATCGCAGTTCTCTTGACGGTCATAAGCGGCGTGTCGTTTTTTATGCGTACTAAGGGGATCATATATGAAAGACAAAATCGTTAAGTTGATCGCAACATTCTTTTTTGTCGGGTACCTGCCTTTTATTCCGGGCACATGGGGTAGCCTGGGAGGTGTCCTTGTCTATTTTTTGGTGAGGC
>JAUWWU010000079.1 GCA_030616695.1 Candidatus Omnitrophota bacterium
ACTTTATTGTGTGGATAGACTGCCCTGAAATCCTTGCGACATCTTTCAAGAGATATATATTTCTCATTCAACTCTCTTCCTGGAGAGTTAGTGTATATATTATAACTCTCTACTAAGAGAGTATACATCATATCCCCTGTTTTGTCAAGGGGTTAGGTCATTTTCTGTATGAGTGAGTTTAAAACACGGACAGCTTGGTTATATTTAGGATAGCCTTAATGGTGGTATGCTCGCGCTCTTTGGCCCTCAAAACCATTCTTTCTGCCTTAAGCAGCTGGCCAGACGATTGCAGGTCATAAATAAATCTGGTTAACTCGCCTATTGTGGATTCTGTCGCGACCCTGAACGTATATTTATTATAACTCTCTAAGCCTTTTACTGCCAGCGGCTTAATATTTGTTATGCGGACACCTGCTTTGCGGGCCAGCTTTTCAATACTGGTCAAGGCTATAGCGCTGTCCTCTTCGGGGGTCAAGGCCTCCGGCTGGAAATAGGGCGTGTATTCCGAATGTAATTCCTCTATCATCTCCTTATTCCGTAGCATCCTATTATGTTTCCTTAAAAGGCCTGCTTTTTCGCGTATCTCTTCGTCCAGGCTGTTCCACCTCTTTGCGAGCGGCTCTATAATAAAATTATATATAAGCGCAATAACCGTTATGCTTACCGTAAGCGTTGCCAGCATCTTTTCTCTTTTTGTAATCGCAGTCAACATCCGGGCCTTCTCCTAATGTAAAGCGCAGATTATTTCGAAGTCGGCGAATTCGGTATTTTTAAATGTCCTTTTTGTCGCATAGTTTATTTTTACATTTTTAAAATACGGCGATTTCTCCAACAGCGGGAGCAGATTAAATACGCTGCTTAATTCCTTTGCGGTCCCGCGTAATAAAATCCTGTTTTTGTCTTCAAACTCAAAAAGCGAAAGAGAGACGTCTTTCGGTAATATCTCATATATCTCGCGTATTACGGCGATGGAGGAATTTTTGAATGTAAGCTGGTTTTGGACCAGTTCGATATTTTCTTTAAGCCTTGAAAGTTTTTTAACTTCCGGCTCTATTGCCTTAAGCCGGGAGTCTATCTCCCTTAAACGCGCCCTCTTCTCGCTTACCCTTTTCTCCATAAGACCGAATATTACCACGATTACGGAAAGAAATAATACGGCGGTCTTTGTCAATTCATTCTTCAGGGCTTGTTCGCTTTTTCTTTTAATTATATCGGGCGGAAGAAGGTTCACGGCGAGTTTGTCCGGGTCATGGGCAATGCCCAATAGATGAGAGTATGACGTTTCCCTGGACAGATGCAACGATTTATCGGCTCCTTCTTTCAGCGGGATATTGCGCAATTGCCCTATATATTCGCACGGTATCGAAAAGCTATCCGATAAGAGGAGGGAAAGATCCTTAGAATAATTTTCATTGCCCGTCAATATCATGCGGGCTATATTTTCATCCCTTTCTTTCAGATACGAATCGAAAGAGAGCCTTATTTCCCGTAAAAGAGTATCTTTGTCCGAAGGCTGGGCGGCCATGTTGAAAGAAACCGAACGGCTAAAGAGAAGCGTTTTATTTTTGACGATCTGTATATGCGTATGGCGTTTATCTAAATCTATTACGGCAACCGGAGATGTATCGTCTATCTCCAGCCTTGAATACCAGTTAAGTATCCCCTCCGAGCTCAACGCCAGTTTCTCAACCGGGACCCCGGCATATTTGAATATATCTACGAACCTATTGACCAGTTTCCTTTGCGCCATGATCAGCAGGATATCCGTATACCCCTCTTCCGTGACATCCAAGATCTTGTAGGAAACTACTATTTCCTCCTGCGAATACGGCAGATACTTTACTGCCTGTAATTCCGCCATATTCTTTACCTCTTCCTTATTTGCGGTCGGAAGCCTCACATTGCGTATTGTCACAAGATGCCGCGGAAAGCTTGCCAAAACAATGGAATTGCCCAGCTTATTCTTGGATATAAGCGAACGCACCTCTTTTGCCGCCTCCTTATCTTTGTCCGTCGGCAATTTCACGGAATCCAGAAGATACAGGCCCTTTCCGCCTTTATCGGTCGAAATCACGGCAATTTTTACAAAGCCGTCGCTTATATCAACCGCGGTTGTCAGTTTTTCCTTTGCGAAGATCATTATCAATCCTCATAATAATATAAAATACCAGTGCCTTCTTTACCCCTGCTTACGACTGCCTCTATCGTCTTCTTTACCTTGCCGTTTTTTACGCTGCCCTGCGATACTACGCGAAAGGTATTTGAATTGACCTTAAAATATTTTTCCTTACTCTTGCTATTGCCCAATAAAATATTGAGGCGGTCATACTCGGCCTGGTTAAGGCCGCTTACCGATAATATCGCAGCCGGGTCCGTAAATCTCTCGTCGTCATCAGTCCCCGCAATTCCGTCAGCGCCGTTCCTGTGTGCTATGATTTTTCCGGGAAGCTCCTCGAATTCTCCGCCTACGAGAACAGCGAAGACCTCCTGCGGAGCCGTATTTATATTTACCTTTTTGTCCTCTCCGTAAACCGTTATAATACCTTTAACGCCTTCGTAGATCTCATCCGTAACACCCCTGACCAGCAATAGCTCTTCCGGCGCGCTGAACGGCGCATCTTTACATTCATAAGGAGCTTCCATGCCCCGGTAATATTCGTCTTCCGCACCCTCGCTTCCGCCGATATGATTTCCGGCTACTGTATCCTCATCGCGCCAATCTAATACGGCAGCGGCTGTTTCAGAATCAAAACCCGGTAATTCCATAAGGATACCGCCTCCTATTTCATTTATATTCAAGTTTCCTTCTTCGTCGCTGGCGCCGTACAGGTAAACCGGATTACCTTCTTCGTCCTTTCCGGCTTCATGATATACGGTAAAAGACCCCTCTCCGAGCTTTATATCCTTAAGCACATACTCCTCGTCGTCAATATCAAAACCTGAGCTCCATTTTTCATTGAGCATATCTAGATTTTTGTCGTCATCCTCCTCGATCAGCGCTATTGTCTTCTTAAGACCAGCATCGGCAAGATGGCGCGCCTTTGCGGTATTAAGAAAAAACCCGACCAGCTTGATATCCACCCCTATCTTTATGCCTATTCCCAGGGCCAAAAGAGTCAACAGCGCCAGAATCCACAGTGTAGTCACTAATATCGTCCCTTCTTTGCCCTTCATTATAGCCCTATTTCCTTCTCGCCCAAAACACCAGTGGGCACAAATATGATTTTGCTGAATTCAGATGCCCCTTTCCCGCCCTTTTCGGATTTGATGAGAAAGCTCAATCTTATACCTCTCGGGACCTTCATGCCCTCATGCTCCCATTCCTCTTTCCAGAGATACGGCTCGTCCTCATCCCCTGAATCGTAACAATACTCAAACTTAAAATCCTCCACGCCCTTAAGTAAGATTTCTTTTTCTGCCTTTTCGGTATCAAGCCCTAAAGATATTCCCGCCGCCCGCCTGGTCAGCTGTCCTTCTTCCTCTTCAAGTCCATATGACACACTTATGAGCTCCCTTCCGGCCATGCCATTTTCTAAAAAGGAAGGCTCTAAGGTAACGAAAGAGACCTCACTGGCCGTTCCTGAAAATACAAGCGCGGATTCTTCATCTGTCGTGTAAGTTACGGCATTTTTTAAATCCCGGTTTATGTAATCAAAGGTAAATTTTACGTCCTGATAAAGGCCTCCGCCCTCGCCGGATCGCTTCCATACCATGATGCCGGCAAAAAATGTGGAGTAGAGCGCGATCGCCACTACCGCGAATATGCTGACCGCGATCAAAAGTTCGATGAAAGTAAACGCGCCTTTATTCATAGGTTTTAAAATAGGTGACTATTTGGAATTGTCTTTTTTTGTCGCCTTCTTTTAGCGTAACCTCGACGGTGGTCTCGTTAAGCGGGAGGTCTTCTATCTCTTCCGCCCTGAGGGACCATTCGGCGTTTTCATAATCCTCGAAATCGCCTGAATCGCTGCCTTCCTCTATCTTTCCTTTTTCTTCATATCCCCAGGTCTTTTCTTCCATCAAAGAAAGGATATCAAAGTATGACCGTGAGGCCTTGTGCGCTTTGACAGACGTCACAAACGAGCCTATGACAAAAACAACGCCTACCATAACAATAAATACGCTCAGCATAACCTCAAGAAGCATAAAACCGCTTCTTTTACTTAGTCCGGACTTCGGAAATCTCGACATACCCTGCCCTGCCATGGGTTTTTATCTCGAACGCCTTATCCTTGCCGGTAATATAAACCGATATTTTATCGCAGCGGCCGTTGGGTAAAAATATTATTTTATCCTTACCCGCCTTAAAGCTTACGCCTTCGGGGAGGTAAAAATATACCCCGAATCTGCCCGTAATCTCTTCCCAGTTAGAAACCGTTTCGCCTTTTTTCTCTTCGCTTAAGGAGAACAGGCGATAGGCCTTTTTCTCAAAATAAAATACGAGGCGGTATTTCTTTTCCTCTACAATAGCCTTCTGCTGAGCGTACTGTATTATCTTGCCTATATTATAAGCGGCGTCCCTTAATTCCAGGTCCTTAAATGTGCGCCTGAAAAGGGGTGTTGACACGGCCACTAATACCACTATTATGGCCCCGACTATTATCAATTCGATGAGGGTAAATGCCGCCGGCCTATTCTGTCTCTTCATCCCAATTCACGATATCATCACCGCCGCCTTCCGCACCGTCTCCGCCATAAGAATAGAGGTCATAGTCATTATCGTGCTGGCCGGGTGACTTATAATTGTACCCCCTTCCCCATGGGTCTATCGGCCTGCGCTTCAAATAGGGGCCGTTCCAGTTAGCGGCCTTGCTCTCTCCGGGGTCCTTCAGAAGGTCTTCGAGCTTATCGGGGTATCTGCCGTTATCCAACTCATATATATCCAGCGCAAGGGCTATATTAGATTTTATATCCGCTTCTGCCGCCTGATTCCTCGCCTGTTCCCCCCTTCCCACAAGGCGCGGCACGACCATCGCGACAAGGATCCCGAGTATTATGACGACGAGCATCAATTCTATTAACGTAAAACCTTTTTTATTTAACATATCAGATCCTCCCTTATGGCTTTCATCTTTAAACAAACATCGGTCAATGTTGATATTCACTCGCTCCGACAAAATTCTTAACGTCCCGCCAAGGCGGGACTAAATTTTGTAGTCGTCCTTCGCTTCGACCAGGACTAGGACGATC
>JAUWWU010000058.1 GCA_030616695.1 Candidatus Omnitrophota bacterium
CATACCACCTCTACCTGCGGCCCGGTATCGAGATATTGAAAAAGGCCGGCGGGCTGCATAATTTCATGGGATGGGACAGGCCTATCCTTACGGACAGCGGCGGGTATCAGATATTCAGCCTGGCAAGTCTGATGAAAGTCAAGGAAGAAGGCGTTGAGTTCCAATCTCATATAGACGGCTCCGGACATTTTTTAACTCCTGAGGATATCATTGAGCTCCAGGTAGGCTTCGGCAGCGATATTATGATGCCTTTGGATGAATGCGTTCATTATCCTGCCGAAAAAGACTATGCCCGGTCATCACTAGAGCTTACGACTGATTGGGCAAGGCGGTCGAAGACACAGTTTAGGACTAAAGTACAGAATGGAAGGGACAAAGCCCGCCCATTACTATTCGGCATAGTTCAGGGGGCAACATATCTTGATCTGCGAAAAGAGGCTGTTGAGAGGCTTATTGATATAGGTTTCGATGGTTACGCAGTCGGCGGTGTAAGCGTGGGGGAGCCTGATGAACTGGTAGGCGAAATCGCCCAATATACACTGGGGCTCCTTCCCGCAGGATCCCCCCGCTATGTAATGGGCGTAGGAACGCCCGTAGATATTATCCAGGCGGTTTCTGAGGGGGCGGATATGTTTGATTGTGTAATGCCGACGAGGAACGGGAGAAACGGCACCGCATTTACGAAGACAGGTAAAGTCATTTTGCGAAATTCAAAATATACGGACGATTTTAATATTATAGAAAAGGATTGCGGATGCCTTTGCTGCAGGGCCGGATACACAAGGGCTTATATACGCCACCTCATAAATTCTTCCGAAATACTCGGCCTTCGATTAGTTTCGTTGCATAATATCTATTTTTATGTTAAACTTATGAAAGATATCCGGTCTGCCATTGAAATCGGTGATTTTTCAAAGTTTAAAGAAACATTTTTGCGAAGTTATCGGTAAGGCACAACGGCCAATTGCAGCTGAACAATAAACGTAAAGAAACACCGAAGACGATTGTGGGGACATTTTCTTGGGGCACAGGAAATTATATTGTTCACAGTCTTTACCACGCATAATTTTTTTTAACTTTGGCAAAGGAATTTTACGAGTTCCCCCAAGGAATTGGCTAAATATTTAATAAAGAGCCATTTTCCGAGCCTTGTTATCCGCTTTCAGGAAAGTGTCCCCAAACGTAAAAAGGAGGTACCATGTATCTATTTTTGGCACAAGCCGCACAGAGGCCGTCGACGATGATGAGCTTTATGCCGATTGTACTGATATTTTTAATATTCTATTTCCTTATAATTAAACCACAGAAGCGGAAACAGCTGGAACATCAAAAAATGATCCAGGCGCTCAAAAAGAACGATGAGATCATTACCATAGGCGGGATCCACGGGACCGTGCTTAACGTTAAGGATAAAAGCATCGTGTTGCGGATAGCCGATGACATTAAAATAGAGGTTCAAAAAACTGCGGTCGCCGGACTAAAGAAGGATAAACCAACCGTTGCAGTTGAACCACAAGCATAGAGAAGCGCCGAAGACGATTATGCAGGGATATATTTATGTATAAAAACCTTAAAGTAAAGGCAATTTTAATTATATTATTGGTTGCTTTTGCACTCTGGAAGGTATATCCGCCGTTTGACCAGTTTGACAGCGAAGGAAATCTTACAAAAGAGGGTACATTAAATCTCGGACTGGACCTTCAGGGCGGCATGTATCTAGTTCTCCGGGTGGATACCTCTGAACTCAAGGAATCCGCCAAAAAGGATGCGCGCGCAAGGGCGATAGAAGTTTTAAGAAATAGGCTGGATCCTCAGGGCGTAAAAGAATATCCTATTTATCCGCAGGGCACAGATAGGATAGTCATTCAGCTTCCCGGCGAGACGGACAGAGAAAGGGTTTTGAACCGTATTAAAAGAGTGGCGCATCTGGAATTTAAGCTTGTCTCCGATGATATAAATAAGACAAAGGCGGCACTTGAAGGCAATATCCAGCCGGGGTACGAACTCCTGACGTTGGACGATAAGCCGATCCTTTTGGAGGGAAAAACGGTTTTAACGGGAGACGCACTTGTCGATGCGCGGGTTGATTTTAGCCAAAGGACTTTCGGTGAGCCCTATGTGTCACTGACGTTTAATAACAAAGGGGCGCGGCTCTTTTCGCAGATCACCGGCCAGAACGTCAATAGGCGCCTCGCAATATTACTGGACGGTGTTGTCCAGTCGGCACCAGTCATAAGAGAGAGGATACCTTCGGGGAGCGCGCAGATAACGGGCAGGTTTTCCGTGAATGAAGCAAAGGATCTGGCCATTGTCCTCAGGGCCGGTGCCCTGCCGGCTCCGGTAAATGTCATAGAAGAAAGGACAGTCGGCCCGACGCTGGGCAAGGATTCCATAGAAAAGGGCATAAAAGCAATAATCCTCAGCGGCATAGTGGTCCTTTCCTTTATGATGGTATATTATCTTATCGCCGGCATTATAGCTAATACCGCTCTTTGCATGAACCTGATATTGGTACTGGGCGTGCTCAGCTATTTTAAAGCTACGTTGACCCTGCCCGGCATAGCCGGGCTTGTGCTTACTGTCGGCATGGCCGTAGACGCTAACGTGCTTATCTTTGAGAGGATAAAAGAGGAACTCAAGTCCGGAAAGACGCTACATTCAGGTATCGTGAGCGGTTACAACAGGGCATTCTTGACGATTCTCGATGCAAATGTGACTACTCTTATAACGGCGCTTATATTATTCCAATTCGGAACGGGCCCGGTAAGGGGATTTGCCACGACCCTTTCGATAGGTATACTGGCGAGTATGTTTACGGCCATAGTAGTCACAAGGGTCGTTTTTGATATATTGACAAAAAACAAAATCATCTCCGGCCTGCGCATGCTGCACCTTATAAAACAGCCCAATTTTGATTTTATAGGAAAGCGCAAGAGAGCGTATCTCGTTTCGATCGCAATAATTACCATCGGCCTCTTCATATTTACAGGAAAAGGGGGAAAGAATTTTGGGATAGACTTTACGGGAGGGGCTGTCCAGCAGTTTAAATTTCAGAACCCCGTTTCTATCAATGGTATCAGAACGTCTCTTGAAACTATAGGGCTGGGCGACGCTTCTATCCAGATGTTCGGCGGCAATAGGGAAGCCATTGTCAGGACTTTTGAGGATACTTCGGAAGAGGTGACTAAAAAATTCCGCGAAGATTTTGCCGGTAATCCGTTTGAGGTGACAAGGGTAGAGAAGGTCGGGCCATCTATCGGTAAGGACTTGCGGGAGAAAGCACTCCTTGCTTTGTTTTATGCAATGGTAGGGATATGTATTTACATATCCCTGCGCTTTCAGTTTAAATTCGCAATCGCGGCAATAGTCGCCGTCTTTCACGACGTCCTTATAAGCGTAGCAGCTTTGACTATGGCGAATATGGAAATATCCCTTCCGGTTATAGCGGCTTTATTGACGGTCGTCGGTTATTCGATAAATGACACTATAGTAATATTCGACAGGATCCGCGAAAATTTAAAGACAATGAGAAAATCTTCTTTTAAAGATATCCTTAACCTGAGCATAAACCAGACGCTGTCGAGGACGCTCCTTACGTCCCTGACAACATTATTTGTGGTCCTGTCGCTTTTTCTGTTCGGCGGCGAGGTGATAAAAAGCTTCTCCTTTGTTTTGCTCGTCGGCATTATCGTGGGAACATACTCATCCGTTTTTGTTGCCAGTGCCGTGCTGGCGGACTGGAGGAGACGATAATAGGCAATGCATGACCAGAAGGACTTTTATAAAATAGGCGAAAAGAGCGTCTTTTTTATCATCCTTGTGAACACAGCTCTTTTTGTAATAAAGTTTTTAAGCGGTGTGTTCGGAAGAAGCCAGGCCCTGATAGCCGATTCCTTCCACACGGCAAGCGATGTCTTAACAAGCCTCGCGGTTTTGTTCGGCTTTAAATATGCCAGCACCCCTCCCGACTCTCACCATCCTTACGGACACGGAAAGGCCGAATCGATAGCGGCAAAGATCGTTTCTTTGATTTTGATCGTATTGGGTTTTAAAATCCTTTACGATTCTTCCAGGTTGATCATCCTGCAGGAATTTCACCGGCCGCACCAGATAGCATTATGGGCGGTAACGCTTTCTATAGTAGTAAAAGAGATCCAGTTCCGGTACGCTTTAAGGTGCGGCAAGAAGATCCAGAGTTCTTCGCTGATAGCCGATGCGTGGCATCACCGCTCCGATGTCTTTTCCTCCATTGCGGCTCTAATAGGAATATTGGGAGCGCGGCTTGGGATGGAGATATTAGACCCTGCAGCCGGAATAATCGTAGGTATTTGTATAGTGAAGATAGGTTTTGATATTTTCCACACAGCGTTTGACGAGTTATTAGACAGCGCTTTGGCAAAAGAGATAACCGACAGGATAACCGGGCTTGCACTCGAGACGGCCGGCGTAAAAAAGGTGGCAGTTTTAAAGGCCAGGAAGCTTGGGCTAGATATATTCGTGGACATGACTATAGAGCTCGACAAGGACATGACCGTAGAAGAGGCGCATCTTATAACGGCGAAAGTAAGGAGAACGGTTTTAAAGAACCTCTCCAATGCAAAAGATATATTGATACATGTGGAACCATACAGGGGATAAAGCCGTAATGCAAAAAATCTGGAAAATATTAGAACCCGATATAGCCTTGCAGAAAAGACTTGTAGCCGAATGCGGTATATCGCCTATAGCCGCCCAGCTTTTAATAAACCGCAACGTGACCGATGCCTCAGAGGCAAACCGCTTTCTGCAGACAGATCTGAGTTCTTTACACGACCCGTTTCTCTTCAAGGATATGGATAAGGCCGTTAAACGGATAAAGAAAGCCGTATCCAAAGGCGAGAAAATAATGATATACGGCGATTATGATGTTGACGGGATCAGCGCCACTGCTCTACTGCAAAGAGTTTTACGGGACTTGGGCGGACATGTAGTCTCCTACATCCCCGATAGGCTGGAAGAGGGATACGGCCTTAATAAAGGCGCGGCTAAGACGGCGCACAGGCGCAAGATATCTCTGCTTATAACGGTCGATTGCGGTATAAGCGGAAAGGAAGAGGTGGAGTATCTTAGCGATCTGGGCATTACCACTATAGTTACCGACCACCATGAGATATTTGAACAATCATTTCCTTCGAAGGCATGCGCTGTTATCAACCCCCTTCAGAAAAATTGCGGGTATCCGTTTAAAAACCTGTCGGGAGTGGCGATCGCCTACAAGCTCGCCGAAGCGCTGACTGTCGATTCGGGATACGACATAAAACAACATTTAGACCTTGTGGCCCTGGGGACAGTTCAGGATATGGTGCCGCAGTTGGGCGAAAATAGAATACTTACAAAACACGGGCTTATTAGGATCAACAATAGCAATAAACAGGGAATCCGGGCTTTAGTCGAGGCATCCGGCTTGAAGAAAAGGACCATCTCCGCCAAGGAGATCGGTTATATGCTTGGGCCGAGAATAAATGCGGCCGGAAGGGTTGGCTCGGCAAAGATAGCCCTTAACTTACTTACGACCGACGATAAAAACGAGGCAAGGGAACTTGCGGAGATTCTTGACAAAGAAAATAGGAACAGACAAAGGATAGGGGACTCTATTCTCCGCAAAGCCATAGGAAGAGTGGAGAATGAGGTAAATTTTAAGGATGAAAAGATAATTGTGCTGGATGGGGATGACTGGCATCCCGGCGTAATCGGTATAGTTGCTTCAAGGATAACCGAAAGGTTTAACAGGCCCACTATAATGATATCGTTTGACGATAACGACGAAGGAAAAGGGTCAGGACGCTCTATAAAAAGTTTTCATCTCTTCGATGCCTTGACTGAATGCAGGACCCACCTTAAGGATTTCGGGGGCCACGCCGCAGCCTGCGGGCTTAAGATCGCCAGAAAGGATTTAAATAGATTTAGGTCAAAATTGAATAAAGTGGCTTCGGAACGCTTAGAGGCAAAAGATTTTATCCCAAGCCTCAACATAGATATGGAAATCCCGCTTCGCTTATTAGGGGATAAGCTGATATCCGAATTAGAAGCCCTTTCCCCTTATGGCCCGGGTAATCCGCGCCCCATATTGTCTTCGAGATCGCTAAGGCTTAAAGGCAGGCCCAGGCGTATACGGCGGGGAGGGATAAAGATATGGGTCACGGACAGCAATATTACTTGCGAGGCAATAGGTTTCGGCATGGATAGTATGCTGGACGATATACTGGAGAGCACTACTATTGATGTGGCTTATACACCGTCCATAAACTCGTGGCGCGGTGTCAATACACTACAACTTGAATTGATTGA
>JAUWWU010000096.1 GCA_030616695.1 Candidatus Omnitrophota bacterium
AAGCCCTTTGTACCCCTGCGAGGAGACGGCGTTAAGCAGGGTCTTTCGCCTCACGGAAAAGGCGGCCCTGATCAACTCAAACAGGTCCTTCTTGTCATCGACCGCTACGGGAGGATCCTGCCGCATTTTTATAGATATCACCGTCGAATCGACATTGGGCACGGGATAAAATGAATTCCTGCTGATCTGAAAAAGTCGCTTTATGCGGGAATGAAACTCGGAAAAAAGGGTAAGCGAGCCGTACTCTTTAGTGCCGGGCACGGCGACAAGCCGGTCGGCGACCTCTTTCTGCAGCGTCAAGAACGCGGAATCTATGTATTTGTTATGCGCGAATAATTTTAGAATCACGGGAGAGCTGATATAATAAGGGAGGTTCGAGACCACCTTTACTTTTTTATTTTTAGGGATAAATCCCTTCAGGTCGAATTTCAGGAAATCTTCGTGCACCAGCACGACGTTTGTAAAATCTTTCGCGAAGTCAGATAGTATCGAGAAGATTTTTTTGTCAAATTCGACGGCGATGACTTTTTTCGCGGCCCTTGAGAGTTCAAACGTCAATTGACCGAGGCCGGGGCCTATCTCAATCACCACATCCCCGCTTTCGACATCGAAAGACTCGAGCAGCTTGTTTTTGACATTGGCGTCGATTAAAAAATTCTGACCCAGTTTTTTTTGAGGAAAAAAAATGTATTTTTTCTCAAGGATTTTAATATCGCTTTTTGTCAGCATTTATTTTGCGGTTCCTTGCCATGGAAACGGCCAGTTTTATCGCTGCCTCCATAGAGCCCGGATCGGCTTTGCCTTTTCCCGCTATGTCAAATGCGGTCCCGTGATCCGGGGAAGTCCTTACGAAAGGAAGCCCCAGCGTAACGTTGACGCCCCTATTTCTCGCTACCATCTTAAGGGGGATCAGCCCCTGGTCATGATAAAGGCATATGACGGCGTCATTTTTTTTTCTATATGCGTCGTAAAAAAGCGCATCGGCGGGAACGGGGCCGTAAACGCCGGCTTTCCTGAACTTCCTGACGGCCGGCGCTATTATCTTGACTTCTTCGGTGCCGAATATACCGCCTTCGCCCGAATGCGGGTTTAGGGCGCAAACTCCGATCCTGGGTTTAGCGATATTAAAATCGATTCTGAGGGCATTTAGCGTAATTGCGATAGTATCGGCGATATTGCGGATACTTAAACGCCTCGAAACGGAGTTAATGGGTATGTGACGCGTCACCAGGCTGACCCTGAGGGGGTCGCCCACAAGCATCATTACAAACTTTTTCGCGCCGGATATGCCGGCAAGGAATTCGGTATGGCCTGGAAAGCCGAATCCCGCTTTTGTAGCGGCAGATTTATTTATGGGGGCTGTCACGATGCAGTCTGCTATACCTGCCCTTATAAGCTCATATGCCTTCCTGATATATTGGACCGACGCCCTCCCGTAACTAGCCTTTTCCTTGCCGAACGAAAAAGCGGCCGTCGATACATTTTTCAAGGCTATTAGTTGGATTTTTTTAAAAAGCGGTTTATGGGAGCCGCCCAAACACCTCGCGTTTTTCCTGAGGACTTTTGCGTCGCCGACGATTATAAAATTCGCGGCCCTCCTGACGGATGCCTTTGCGAGCGATTTTAAAATAATCTCCGGGCCAACCCCGGAAGGGTCTCCCATGGTCAAGGCAAGCACCGGCTTATTTGATAGAGATGTACGCATCTTTCCTAAGCTCCCTAAGCCACTTTTTCAGGTTTTTACTTATCCTTTTTTTGTAAATCAGGTCTTCGATCTCGTCTTTGACCTTTTCAAATTCTACGGTGCTTGCCGGCACCCTTGTCGTTATCTTAAATATGTGATAGCCTACCGGGGATTCGACTATATCGGAGACCTCACCCGGCTTAAGCGAAAATATCACGCCGTCCAACTCTTCGATCATCTGCCCCTGCCCGACCAATCCTAAATCCCCTCCGTTTTCTGCGTTAGGGCCTTCGGAATATTCTTTCGCAAGATCCTTGAATTCTCTTCCGTCCTTGATCGCTTCCCTTATCCTCTCTATAAGAAACATCTGGTCGCCCTTTTTCCCGCTATCGGCACCCTTCTTAATCAATATGTTCAGCACGCCGGCTTTTTGCGGTGTCATAAACTCTTCGATGTGGCCGTCGTAATAATCGTGGACCTCGGTCGGCGTTATAATAACCTTCCAACCCACTTCTTTATAGACAATATTGGATTTCATGATTTCGGTTTTAAACCTATCGCACAATTCGCTTAATGTGATATTTTGCGCGGCCAGCGCATCCCGGAAACCTTCTTCTGTCTCGAAGTTATTTTTAAGTGCCTGTAATTTTGCCTGGATCTCTTTATCGGTAACTTCTATGCCCTGCCGCTTTGCCTCTGAGAAGATCAATTTGTCGTCTATCAACTGATTAAGGACCATGTCTTCGGCCTCTATCATCTTATCTTCCAGTCTTTTGCCGCTATATTCCTTTTTATACTGCCCGTATATCGGCGTAAGAAGCCATGTGAGCTCGCGCTGCGTTATGACTTCGTCATTTACAACGGCGATGATCTTATCGATTATGCGCGAGAGCCCTTCTTTCGGCAATACGGCAAAAGCGGCAAATATTGCGGCAGCTATTATTCTTGAAGCGACATCACGCCTCATATTTATATTCTCTATTGAGCCTCTTCGGCGAGCTCATCTTCTTCTACGGCAAATTCGCCAAGAAACTCTTCGTTGATAGTTATCTTCGCATTATTGTGTAAACTGTTTATTAAGTCTTCGAGGAGTTGTTTTTTCTGCCCCCTCTCCAGATCCTTCTTTATAAGCTCTTTTACGACTGAAAATTCCTGCACTTCAGGGCTTTTTCTGTCGGTAAGCTTGATAACGTGGTATCCAAATTGGCTCTTTACAACACTTCCTATTTCGCCGACCTCAAGCTCAAAACAGGCATTCTCGAACTCCGGTATAAGCTGCCCCTTTGAAAAATATCCGACATCTCCTCCCCTTTTTGCGGAGGCGTCTTTTGACCTATCGGGCGCAAGCTCCTCAAGCGAGGCGCCCTGATCAAGTATATCCTTGATCTCTTCTGCCTCTTCTTGTGTATCCACGAGTATATGAGAGGCGCGCCACCTTTCAGGAAGCATAAATTCTTCGCTGTGCCCGTCGTAATATGCCCTTAAATCCTCCTCGAGAACCGCGACCTTGTCCTCTACCCGGTTTTTTATCAAACGGGCTATGAGTATCTTCTTTTTGGCTTCCGCAATGACTTCTTGCGTCTCCTGGTCGTCCTCTAATTTGGATTTCACAGCCTCCCTGTGCAGCAACGCTTCTTTGATAATATCATCGAGAAATGCCTTCTCCTGGCCCCTTATCATCTGCTGATAATGCCGGGGGAGCCTGGTGATCCTCTCTTTAAATTCGTCCAGCGTTATAACCTTGTCGTTTACCTTGGCCAGCACTTTTTGGCCACTATCACGGCCGCAACCGTTCAAAATAAGCGCCGCGGACGCCAGTAGAATTAAAAATACGATTTTTTTCATCATCCCCTCCTCCGGGTTTTACGGCTTATTTGCATAATAATTTTCTATTATACCACGCTATAGTTTGCCTCTCAAGGTTTTTCTGTACGATTCGACCGCCCCTTTCAACAGCCTGCAATAGAGGTCGAAACCGATCGAGTTTATATATCCGTGCTGCTCTGTGCCGAGAATGTTGCCTGCCCCCCTGATCTCAAGGTCTCTCATGGCGATTTTAAAACCGGAGCCCAGGTCCGTAAACTTATGTATCGCATTGAGCCTGTTTGCCGCGCCCGTTGTAAAACTGCCGCTTTTTGGCATCAAAAAATAGGCGAAGGCCTGCCTTTTAAACCTTCCGACTCTACCCCTGAGCTGATACAGGTCTGCCAGGCCGAACCTGTCGGCGTTGTTGATAATTATTGTATTTGCGTTCGGAATATCTATGCCGGATTCCACTATTGTCGTGGAAACAAGGACATCTGTCTGGCCTTTTATAAACCTCATCATGGTCTTTTCAAGCGCTTTGGGACGCATTGCTCCATGCGCTACTTCGATCTTTGCCGCAGTGTGCAGATTTAAGACATTTTTGGCCAATTTTTCTATGCCGCTTATCCTGTCCGTTACAAAATACACCTGCCCCTTTCTCGCCAATTCGTATTTTATGGCTTTTTTTATTACCCCTTTGTCATATTTAGAAATAACGGTTTTGATGGGAAGTCTATCCTGGGGCGGGGTCTCGAGCTGAGACATCTCTTTCGCGCCCATAAGGGACATATATAAGGTTCTCGGTATCGGTGTAGCGGTCATCGTAAGGACGTCTATCATCAGGCGCAATTTTTTTAATCTCTCTTTGTGGCGCACCCCGAATCTCTGCTCCTCGTCGATTATCACAAGACCCAGGTCTTTAAAACCGACGTCAGGGGAAAGCAGGCGGTGGGTCCCGATAACAATATCGACCCTTCCGGCCGCGATGTCTTTAAGGATCGATTTCTGCTCCGCTTTGGATCTAAAACGGCTCAACATTGCTATGTGTACGGGGTATTTCTTCATACGGCCCGAAAAGGTGTTATAGTGCTGTTCCGCCAATATTGTAGTCGGC
>JAUWWU010000127.1 GCA_030616695.1 Candidatus Omnitrophota bacterium
CCACTAAAGACAGGGAGCCGCCCGTGTGGCCCGAACCTGCGTTCGCAAGCATCTTCAATATGGTTTTTCTTGTCTCTTTGGCCTTTGCTTTAAGTTCATTTATGTCCGGTCGCTGCATACCTTTTCCCCTGAAAAACCGTTAAAAGTTTACCAGCTGGCTATTCTCTAAAGCCCTCTCGATTTTTTCCCGCACCTTCTCCTGAGAATCATCCAGCTCAAGCGACTTTCGCCACTCCGAAAGGGCCTTCTCTCTCATACCTTTCTTATAATACACGTCGCCAAGGTGGTCTCTTATAACAGCGTCGTCCTGCAGTAAGCCCGCTGCCCTTTCTATTTCTGCCAAGGCCTCATCCAGCATACCCTTTTTAAAATAGGCCCATCCCAAACTATCGATATAGGCGCCGTTATCCGGTTCGGCCTTAAGCGCCCTTTTGATCAACTCTATGGCTTCGTCTAAATCCTCGCCCCTCTCGGCAAGCATATACCCCAGGTAATTACAGGTATCCGCGTTATCGGATTCGACCTCCAGTATTTTCCGAAACTCTGCCATGGCCTCTTTCCACGAGTCCATTTTTTCATAGGCGGCTCCCGACAAAAAACGCGCCCGTATATTGTCGTGGTCTTCCTTAAGCACCTCTTGATATTCTCTTATGGCCTTTCCGTATTCTTCATCCAGCGTAAAGACGTAACCGAGCGCGAGGCGTATCTCACCTTTCTTCTTCACGCCCGTATCGTTGAGCGCATCTTTAAGCACCTGCCTCGCTTTCTGATTGTCATTCTCTTTTATATAAATATGGGAGAGGTCGATATAGTTGTCGGGGTCTTCAGGGTCGAGGTTTATTAAAAACTCAAAGTTACGTATGGCCTCTTCTACCCTGCCCGCCTCGTAATAAACAGCTCCTATGTGCTGATACAATTTTTTGTTGAGAGGGGTTATCTTAAGCGCTTCCTCATAGTTTTCTATTGCCTTATTGTAATCTCCATTGTTTTGGTAAAGCGCGCCTAAGGCGAGGTAGGCCTCTATGTAACTGGGGGATAATCTTATGGCTTTCTCAAAATACTCCGCGGCCTTGTCCGTATTTTCTAACTTCGAATATAATATCCCGAGGTTAAAATAGAGAAAGGGGCTCTTCCCCTCTTCTGTTCCCGCTATCTTTTCGTATATAGACACTGCTTCCAGCATCTGCCCCCGGACGACATACAGGTCCGCCAGAGAGCTAAGGGCCTTGAGGTTCTGCGGGTCTTTCTCTATTATTTTGTTATACTCATCCGCCGCTTCATCAAATCTTTTTAATGTCGTCAGGGCAAAGGCCTTAAGAAATTTTGCCTCAACATAGTCCGGATCGAGCTTCTCTGCTCTCTCAAATTCGATTATGGCCTCATCGGTCCTGCCCGATAACAATAGATCCGCGCCGAGCCGGATATACAAGGCCTTGGCTCCCGGATCAAGTTTTATCGCCTTCCGATATTCCGCTATGGCTTCTTCTATCCTGTCCTGATGGTCATAAATAATGCCCATTGAATAATGGGCCAATGCATCGGAAAGGACCTTGCCCTTCTCGATTTTAACCGGACTTAATAGATTCTTGATTCCTATCGCCTTGGCGCCCAATGCTGCGTAAGATAAAAGGCTACAGCTAAGTACCAGAAGTAAAATAAACAGCGGAAGTTTATATATCTTATTTAGCACCTTTTCAGACCTATTCTTTGGCTTTTTACTTCTTTTTATGCCTGTCTCTCCTCAGTCTCTTTTTCCTTTTATGCTTAGCCATCTTTCTTCTTTTTCTTTTTCTTCCGCAAGGCATTTGGCTTCACTCCTTTCCTACTCTATAACTTTATTCAAGGGGTATTCCACTATCCCCTGGGCGCCTGCTTTTTTCAGCTTGGGTATCAGGACCCGCACCAGCTTCTCTTCTATCACAGTGTCGACATCGCACCATTCCTCGTCGCTCAAGTTCGACACTGTGGGCCTCATAAGGGCAGGTAGCAGGCCGATCACTTTTTGCAGGTCTTTTCTTTTCACGTTCATCTTGAGGCCGACCATCCCCTCGGAGACAAGCGCGCCCTGAAGGAGGAGCCTCAGATTATCTATCTTCTCTTTTTTGGACTTATCCTTATAAGATTTTTTGTTGGCTATAAGTTTGGTAACGGATTCGCAGATCGTATCCACGATCCTGAGCTTGTTTGCCCTTAAGCTGGAGCCCGTCTCCGTAAGCTCCACGATAGCATCCACCAGACCGGCTCCTATCTTTGCCTCTGTCGCCCCCCAGCTGAATTCAACCTCAGCGCTGACTTTCTTTTTCTTCAGGTATTTTTTCGTGATGTTTACGAGCTCCGTGGCTATCCGTTTTCTGGAGAGGTCTTTTGTCGATTTGATCTTTGAATCCGCAGGCACGGCCAGGACCCATCTTACCTTCCTGGGGCCACGTTTTGCGTATAAAAGGTCTGTTACCTCTTTAACGTCGGAATCGTTTTCGGCTACCCAGTCTCCGCCTGTTATGCCGCAATCCAAAACGCCGCTTTCGACATACTTGGATATCTCCTGCGCCCGCAGCATCACAAGTTCTATATCTTCGTCGTCTATCGAAGGAAAATACGACCTTTCGTCAAGCGAGATCTTGAATCCGGCCTTCGCGAACATCCTGAGCGTCGATTCCTGAAGACTCCCTTTAGGTATGCCTAATTTTATCATAATACTTCCTTTAGTAGGTCTTTTAGTTCCTTTTTCTTTTTAGTCCGGCGGTATTTCTTGTCGCTTTTCTTTACCCTTGTCTTAGGGTTTATGTTCCAGAGCTTACGCACCTTTATTTTCTTTACTTTCTTTTTCACGGAGACAACCCTATAATAGCGGGTTTATTTTATAAGAATAATAAAAAAATGTCAAGGACTTAACATCTTACAGGAGATATATGTAAGGGCTGCCCGCTCAACGGCAAGGGTGCGTAAAAACGCCTCTCCCGGGTCCTTCCCTACCGTTACGAGGCCGTGATCCTTGAGCAATACCGCATTATGCCTTTTAACGGCCCGGCCGACTGCCCTGCCCAGCGCCGGCGTCCCGGGCTTGACATGGCCGATCCTTGCGACGCGCGATTTTATATTGACCTCCGCCTCATAAGTGGACGGCTTGATGTCGATGCCCTTTATCCCCAATGCCGTAGCAAAGACAGGGTGCGTATGTATCACCGCGCCTATATCTTTTCTCGCCCTGTAGCAGGCGAGATGCGTGTATATCTCGGTGCTGGGCCTGTTGTTCCTTCGCAGCGGCTTGCCAGTCTTTACGTCAATGGGGATATAATCCGCTGCCCTTGCCAGGCCCATAACTGCGCCTCTCCTTTTTATATATACCACATCGGCGAC
>JAUWWU010000091.1 GCA_030616695.1 Candidatus Omnitrophota bacterium
TAATCGGGCGCTTCGCCGAGTGCGTCGCAGATCTCAAAAGCCCCTGTCTTTTGCCCCTCTATCCTGTACGGATTGATAGAATTAACCAGCTTTATGGGATATTTATCCGTGATCTCTATTACAAGCTTAAGGGCATCGTCGAAATTTCCCTTTATCGCCATGACCTGCGCCCCGTGGATAAGCGCCTGCGCCAATTTTCCGAGAGCTATAGCGCCCTGCGGTATGAGGACAATGCATTTTATCCCTGCCCTCCCGGCATAGGCAGCCGCCGAAGCCGACGTATTGCCGGTTGAGGCGCACATTACCGCCTCTGCCCCTTCCTCTACGGCCTTACTTACCGCTACGGTCATGCCCCTGTCTTTAAAAGAGCCGGTGGGGTTGAGGCCTTCGTATTTCAGGTATACCTCTGCCCCGTTTCCAACCATATCGCTCAGGCGGCATGCGTGAATCAAAGGGGTATCCCCTTCGTTGATAGTGATGACGGGCGTTTTATTCGTTACGGGTAAATATTTTTTATAACGCTCTATGACACCTTTATACATCATTTCATCTCCCTTAAATAACCGTAAGTTTGGGTCTCACTTACCTCATCATCCTTATTGTCACAGGCTTTCCAGCTATGGCATTAAGCCTATATATGATGCTAAGGGCCTTTTTAAGGTCCTGCTCTACTGCATCGTGCGTCAGCATGACTATCGGGACTGCATGCTCTTTGTGCCGCTCTTTCTGCGTAACGCTGGATATGCTTATTTTAAATCTTGCGAGGATGCCCGATATGGCAGCCAATACACCGGGCTTATCCACAGCCATAAATCTTATATAATAGCGGCTCTTTACTTTTCCTATCTCTTTCATCCCCCTGATACCGGAATCGAAATTCATATTAGGCATCTCAAGCGCCTTACCCACTGCAACGGATTCGGCAATATCCACTATATCCGAAACTACCGCGCTTGAGGTCGCTTTCTGCCCTGCCCCCTCGCCGTAAAGGAGGCTTTCGCCTATCATATCGCCTTTGATGTAAATCGCATTTTGCGCTCCTCTTACCCCTGCCAGAAGGTGCTTCGATGAAAGTAATGTAGGATGCACCCTTACGTCAAGCCTGCCTCCATCCTCTTTGGCGATGGCCAAAAGCTTTATGGAATATCCCCATTGCTTGGCATACCGTATATCCCGCAATTCAATATTTTGTATCCCTTCCACAAAGATCTTCTTTACGTCGACATAGCGGCCGAAACCCAAAAGCGTCAAAATGGCGAGTTTGTGCGCGGAGTCCATGCCGTTGATATCCAAAAGCGGGTTTCTCTCCGCTATTCCCAGGTCCTGCGCGCTTTTTAAAGCGCTCTTAAATGATTCGCCGTCTTCTTCCATCTTGCTGAGGATATAATTCGAAGTGCCGTTGATGATACCGTAGATGGCCTGAATGGTATTTGCCGCGAAGTCCTCGCTTAATGCCTTGATCACGGGGATCCCGCCGCCGACGCTGGCCTCGAATCTTACCGTCACGCCTTTTTTTCTTGCGAGGCCGAATATCTCTTTACCGCTGTTCGCTAAAAGCGCCTTGTTTGCGGTAACGACATGCTTACCCGCCTTGAGCGCTTTCATAACGAATTTCTTAGCGGGTTGGATCCCGCCGATAAGCTCAACGACGATGTCTATGGCAGGGTCATTCAAAATCTTATTTACATCCGTAGTAAGTTTTGACCTCGGGACCTTCACGGGCCTCTTACGCCTGAGGTCTTTATCGGCGATGCGCACTATCTCAACCGCAACGCCCCGCTTCTTTTTTATGAAAGCACCTTTACCGGCGAGCGTCTTTACTACACCGGTCCCTACGGTCCCGAATCCTATAAGCCCGGTTTTTACTTTTTTCATCCCATCTCCTTGTGAAAAAGCTGGTCGGGGGGACCAGATTCGAACTGGCGACCTCTTGCACCCCAAGCAAGTGCGCTAAACCAACTGCGCTACCCCCCGCCGTTTCACTCAAGTGCCTTTATCTCGTCCTTGACGATATCGTCGTCTATCTTATCGACCTTCGCGGCAAACCCGGACAACAGGCATAGATCGCAAAGCCGGTTTATCCTTCTCGGTATGCCGCCGGAGTAATTGACGATCGAAGTGATAGCCTTCTTTGTAAAGATCGGCTCTGCGCGGTCAGCCACTTTCAGACGATGGTTGATATACGCCTCTACGTCTTTTGCGGCCAAACCTGCCAAATGGCATTTGATATTGATCCTCTGCTCCAACTGCACATTATTATTGATCCTCTGGCTCAGATCCGGCTGGCCTATAAGGAGTAAGGTCAGTAAAAACGTGTCTTCAAGCTGAAAATTAAGAAGCAGCCTTATCTCTTCGAATATCTCATCATCGTCTATAGACTGCGCCTCGTCTATTACGACAACTGTCCCTTTGCCGTTCCTCATGTTATCCAGCAATATACCCTTAAGGATGTTTAAGACATCTGTTTTGCTCACCGGCGGCTCTTTAACACCCAGGTTATAAACGATCATCCTCAAAAGCTCGATATCGTTAAGCCGCGGATTAGACATGTAAGACATCTTATATTTTTCGTTGCTGAGCTCTCCTAAGAGCGCCCGGGCTATAACTGTCTTTCCGCATCCGAATACACCTGTCAGGATCGCCGCGCCGACGCGTTCCTGCACGGTATAAAGCAAACGGCTCAATGCCTCTTCGTGCTGGGCGGAGTAATAAAGAAACCTCGGGTCAGGTGTATTGAGAAACGGCTTTTCCTTTAATTCCCAGTATTCCTCATACATCTAAAACTCCTGCGCTAATACTGTTCCGGTTTCGGGCTCCTCAACATCAGGCCCTGCACGGCGTCTTTTGGTGATTTATTCTCATAGATAACATTGAAGATCTCCTGCGTTATCGGCATGATAACGCCATACTTACGCGAAAGCTGATAGGCCGAGTTGGCGGTAGTCACGCCTTCTACGGCCATCTCGGTCTTTTTCATTATATCCTCTGTGCTTTCGCCCTTGCCCAGCATCTGGCCGAACCACCTGTTTCTGCTATAGGGGCTTATGCACGTGGTGATGAGGTCGCCCATGCCGCTCAATCCCGCAAAGGTCTCACGTTTCGCGCCCATAGCGACGCCCAGCCTGATTATTTCGGCCAGCCCTCTTGTCAGAATCGCCGCTTTTGTATTTGTGCCGAAGCCGAGGCTGTCTGAGATGCCCGCCGCGATAGCCACTATGTTTTTTAATGAACCTCCTAACTCAACGCCTACAAGGTCATCGTTGGTGTAAACCCTTAAGTTCTCTCCGGACAATATGCCCTGCACGCTTTTTGCCAATTCTATATTTTTTGAAGAGGCAACGATGGTCGTCGGCAGGCCTTTTGCGACCTCTATCGCTATGCTCGGGCCGGATATGGCTGTTATCTCTTTACGGCCGCCGAGTACGTCCCGGATGACTTCTGACATCCTCATCAGGGTATCGCTCTCTATGCCTTTTGCGGCCGACACATAGACGGGATTTTTCTGTTTTATCTCTTTAAGCTGCCCCAGGATGCTGCGTAAATATTTTGACGGGACGGCCAATATGATAAAATCGGCGCCGCTTACCGCGTCCTTCATGACAGGCGTCATGTTAATACTGTCCGGGATCCTGATGCCTTTCAAAAATTTTACGTTCTCGCGGATTTTAGCCGTTTCTTCGAGATAATCTCCGAAAACACCCCACAGGGATACGGAAAAGCCCTTTTGGGAAAGCTGTATGGCAAGGGCCGTCCCCCATCCGCCGTCACCGATTATAGCGATTTTTCTCATATCAGTAACCTAATTATCTTATTTATATTGATTTTTAATTTAGCATAGAAGGGCTTAATAGTCAATAGGAAAGTAGGCAACAAAAAATCCCCGGAAAAATCCGGGCATTTTTTAGGGAGATAGAGGTAAGGCTAATCGCGTTAAGTGTTACTTCGTGCCAACAGGCGTTTGCGTCAGGTCTACCTTAAACGAATGGACATAGGCGATACAAAAAACGTAATTTTTGACTATCGCGTAAAAAGTGCCTGCCAGTTTGCATATCAACTTGTCTTCGCCGGTAGCGGTGTTATGATTTCTCAATATATGGAAGTGCTTTTTCTTCCACGCATCGTCGTCCATTTTAAGGGCTTCCAGTTTTTTCAGGTCCTTCGGGTCTTCGACATAGACCTTTTTGCGCACAAAATACAGGCATCTGCGCTCTATTGTGGCCAGAAAGTCATCACGGCTGATTATTTCACGGATGCAGAGGTCGCGCTTCTTATTGTCGTTAGCCGTCAGATTTTTGTAGACTATCTCTCGCATGGCTATAAACCGCTATTTAAAGCGGCCCTCCGTGTATTTTGTGGCTCAATCTTACCTAAGTTCTTTTAAAAAGTGCAGAATTATCAAAGAAAAAAATAAGTCCATAGTTCTTGACACTATAAGTATACCACACAAAAAGAAAAAAGTCAATACTAACTAACTACCTTTTTTAATTACTAACAACTAACGGTAACAGCGTTATTTAGACCCTATTTTGTTTTCCGTCCCTATCAGAAACCGCTTTATATTGGACTTATGTCTGTAACTTATTAAAATACAGAGGGTTACGGCTAAAGCGACAAACTCTATATCACTGCCGGATAATGCCGCCGCGATTGGCACTGTGAGCGCTAAAAGGATTGAACTTAAGGATACATATTTCGTAAGCAAAAGTGACGCAATAAACACAAACGCGCCGATTGCCATAGGAGCCGGGAGCAGTA
>JAUWWU010000151.1 GCA_030616695.1 Candidatus Omnitrophota bacterium
CAGCTGCTTATCCCGCGCCTCGGGAATAATTTGATGCTGGTATTATTGGTTGCGGTAAAGAAAGGCGTCGTTTCCGAGCGCATGGAGCTCATAAAGTCAGCAGGCCTCTCCGCAGAGATCCTTGACGTATCTTCGTTTGCGAATGTAAACGCGTTCCTTGCGAATACGGCAAGAAATAAAGATGAGATAACGGCAATCATAGATATCGGCGCGAGGGCAATGGATATAAACATCGTAGATGAAGACATCCTTTACTTTACGCGGAGCATACAGATAGGAGGAGACGATATCACAAAGGCTTTATCCGAAGCGCTGTCTATAGAGTTTAAAAGCGCGGAGGATATAAAAGTCAATCCGGGCGGCAGGGCCGCCGAGGTCAGTGAAAAAATAGAGCCTATTCTACGTAACATGATCGACGAGACAAGACTGTCGTTCAGCTATTACGAGAACCAGTCCGGAAAAAACATCGGAAAGATCTACCTGACGGGCGGGAGTGCCAGGATCGCAAATTTGTGCAATATGTTTCAGGAGAACCTGGGGATTGATACGGCCCTATGGGTGCCTGCGGAGCACATGGAGATAGACCCCACAGTAAGCAGTGAACGCCTTGCCGCCATAAAAGACCAATTGGGAGTGGCCATAGGCCTTGCCTTAAGATAAACAGCAATAAGGAATTAAATGTTAGAAATCAACCTGCTGCCGAAAGAACATAAAAAGAAAAAAATCGAACTTCCGGAACTTCCATTCTTGCCCCTGCTTGCCGGGGTGCTCGGACTCGTAGTCGAGGTGCACCTGTTATTTACCCTCTCATTAAATTTAAAGACAAGGACGCTTCGGCGCCTTGAGAAAAGGTGGCATGAAATATTGCCGGAAAAAAAGAATGCGGATAATGTCATAGCCCTGCTGACATCCATGAGGTCCAAGATAAATACTGTGGACGAGCTTATCAAGGGCAGACTGATCTGGGCAAAGAAGCTGAGCGACCTGAGCGATGCGATAATACCCGGCATCTGGCTTAACAGGTTATGGATCGAGACTAAGGTAGTATCGCTTAGACAGAGAAACGAAAGAGGCGAAATCCAGGCTGAGGCGGTAACCGTCAAGACGCTGCATCTCAACGGCGGCGTTATAGTCACGGGGGGAGAAGAGACGGCGGCAGTCGGAAAATTCATGTGGAGCCTCAAAAATAATGCCGGATTTTTCGAAGATTTTAGCGAAATAGAATCGGCATATATGCAGCGAAATGAGTTAAAAGGTGCCGAAGTCATGGATTTTGAGCTCATCTGTTATTTTAAACAATAGGGGAACAGGGGATGCAGCTTGATTTTTTGAAGAAGGCCAAGAAAAACGAAATTTTGGCATTTATCGCCATGGTTTCCGTAATCATCATCATCGGGTATTACTTTCTTTTCCTCACTCCCGTGATGGCAAAGCTTACCTCTGCATTTCGGGAAAGCGCCAACCTGCAGAATATGATCAGCAAGGCCGAGCTCTCTATAAACAGCATGGCCAGGATGAAAAGAGAGATAGAAGAATTAAGATCCAAAGAGGACTTTTACGGTACAAAACTGCCGAAAGAAGAGGAATTTCCGGCGCTTCTGGAGGATCTGTCCAACATGGCGCGGAATAGCGGCGTGAAGATAACAAAGATAATGCCCAGGAAAGACTCCCCTGACTCTTTCGAAGGAGCCGCCGAATCCCCCATATACCGCCAGCAGGCCATACTCATCGATGCCCAATGCGGCTATCATCAGTTAGGCACATTTATAGCAGAACTTGAAAGCGCCGAGCGCTTTATGAAGATCTCGAATATAAAGATAACAAGGGGAAAGACAAACCCTAAGCGGCACAATGTCCAGCTGGTCGTAAAGACATTTATATTGAAAGGCGGGGATAAATGAACAATTTTTTTAATTCCCGCATGCCGGCATTTGCGGTCGCCTTTATTTTCTTGGTTCTTGCGCCCCGGGGATTAATGGGGAAGCAGCATACATATGACCGTAAAGGCAAGCGCGACCCTTTTATTTCGCTTGTCGATAGCGGGATAACATCGGCCGCAGGCCTTGAGGTTGTCGAAACTATAGAGGACGTGAAGTTTGAGGGGGTCATATTTGATCCCTTCGGAGAGTCAATGGCGATGCTAAACGGAGAGGTTGTCAAGGAAGGAGATAAGGCTTATAACGTAGAAGTGGTTAAGATTTTCAAGGACGCGATTATTATCAAAATTTATAATAAGAGTTATACGCTTAATTTAGTCAAGGGAGGAGGCGAGGCAGTTGAAAGATAAAATAGGAAATGTTCGGAATAGAGGCATGTCATTCGTATTTTTTATTTTACTGATATCGGCACTAGTCATTTCAACGGCAGAATACAGTGTTTACGCGGAGGAAGGAATAACCGGGGCCATGCCCGTTGCGCCTGAGGAGGAAAGGGCAGAGCCCGCAACAGCTATGCCCGAAGAGGAGGAGATAACAGAGCTCATAACGGTTACGCCCGAAGAAGAGGAAGTAACGAAGCCTGTAATGGCTGTGCTTGAGGAGGGCGAGGAGGAGCTTTACGGAGAAGAAGAGATAGTACAGAGAGAGATATCCCCCGGCAATATAACAATAGATTTTAAAGACGCGGATATACGGACCGTATTGAGAATACTTTCTGAGAAGAGCGGCATCAATATTGTTGCGGGCAAAGACGTGGAGGG
>JAUWWU010000068.1 GCA_030616695.1 Candidatus Omnitrophota bacterium
AAACTCGTAGCCAATGAAAGCTTCCATAAGGAGACAGCTGCCCTAAAAGGCATTTTTAAGGATTCCGTCTGGTGGGTTTCCGAAGACGGCGATAAGATATCCCTGCTCGGGAGAGAAAAAATCAAATGCCCGGTCTGGCCGAAAGGCCACCCTGCCAACGCCGGTTGCGAAAAAAGGCTGCGCCGGCTGATAAGCAAAGCGAGAAAGACAAAAAGGGCCGTCTCTTTTGATTGCGGCACGACTAAATTCGGGATATGCTCCCCTATCATACAAGGGGACAGGATATACGGGTATATCCTCATGTGCCATTCCCCGAGCGAAATATCGGAGGCGGCCATTTCTCTCTTTACCAACTTTATCGATACGCTCACAAGAGAACTCCAGAAAGAATTAGAGCTTGCCAAGCTTTACAGGACGATCCGGCCGCGGGCTATCGCCCTTTCGACGATACATACCATCCACAGGATCATAAGCTCCTCATTGAATCCCGACGAGCTGCTGCCAAAGCTGGCAAGGCTCTGCCTGCAGATTTTTCGGGTGGAAAAATGCTCCATCATTTTAAAAGGCCCCCACAAAAAACCGCTGGTAGTAAGCGCGATAAGCGGAAGTAAAAAAGTAAAGAATATGCCCGCCGCCGACAGGGTATTAATAAATTCTCTGAAGAGAGAAAAGATCTTATCCTCAGGCAGGACGTTCATGAGAAAGAACAGGCTCTGCGTCCCCCTTACCGACGAAGACATAACAGGAGCCATTTGCGTAATGAATAAAGCCGGCAAAACACCCTTTGACGTATTTGATAAAGAGATCCTGATGACCCTGTCCGAACAGGCCGCTATAGCTATCAAGAACGCACAATTGTACAAAGAGCAGGAGAACATAACTATCGGCAGCATAAAATCCCTGGCGGCTATTCTAAACACGCGCACCCCCGGCACCTATAGGGTAAAGGAGTCGTTTATAAAGATAGTGCTCTCTATGGGCGGAAAGCTGCGGCTTAAGGCAGACGACCTGCGGGCTCTGCATTACGGAGCTATCCTGCACGACGCCGGCCAAATAGCCTTTCCCGACGACTTACTTGAAAAAAGCGAAAAACTCACGGGAAAAGACTATACCATAATAAAAAAACATCCCCGTAAAAGCGTATTCATAATAAAGCACCTCGGTTTTCTAAAGCCCGTCATACCGATAATCCTTCACCACCATGAGAATTTTGACGGCAGCGGCTATCCGGATAGCCTGAAGGGCGAAGAGATACCCTTAGGCGCAAGGATCATGGCCGTTGCGAGTGCCTTCAACGCCATGATAACGAAGCGGCCGTACAGGAAAAAGGTCGGCGTAAAAAGCGCTGCGGCAGAGATCAAAAAGAATTCAGGCTCGCAATTTGACCCGTGCGTAATCAAGGCATTCCTGGAAACGCTCCAAGACAAAGAAATAATCGGCCTATTGGAAAGGGGCTTATAGCTATGGAGGTCCGGAGATACCTGCGGTCGAAGATAAATAGAAAGATCATAGAATTCTTCCTCGAAAACCCTGCAAGTCTCGATGGACCCCGCGGCATCGCAACGTGGATAAGCGAGGGGGTGGAGGAAACAGGGAAGGCCCTGAAAGAGCTGGCGAAAGCTAAAATACTCATTTCCCACGGCAGCAGCACTGCGCCCGCATATGGCTATACTACCGAGGCCCATATCGCATCCAAAGTCAAAACCGGCCTCAAAAAATTCAAAACCAACAAAAAAAGCAAGCGATGAGAAAAGGTATCTCCTTTTTTCTAAATATTATCCTGACTGCGCTACTGCTGGCCGTCCTCGTCTTATGCGTCGTGCCGGTAAAATCTAAAGCCATCGCCCGTATGGCATTCCTGCCTTTTGAAAAAAAATTTCAGAATAAAATCGCATTCAGCTCATCGAGCATATGGTTTCCGGGCAATGTATACCTGGAAGATGTCTCGATAACCGACAAAAGCGGACGGCTTTATTATTCCAAGACAGCCGATATAAAATACAATCTAATCGGCCTCTTATTTAGAAAAGGGGGGCTCTCATTCGACCTGAAGGACATAAGATTTTACGGGAATATCGGGATTCTCGACTCTATGGCCGACATCCTTATAATCTCAAAGATGCCCGGGATAGAATTTGAAGAAATAAGCGGTTTTCTGCAGGTGCGCAACGGCACAGTCTATATGAGAGATATATACGCGCATAACGATTCAATGCGCATTAAGGGCGGCGGATGGATAGACAAAAACGGCTTGCTGGACTGTGATATAAGTTTTTCATTTTCTAGGGCGATGACCGACAAAGTGCCCGACGTCGTAAAAGAGACGTTGTTGAAACGCGAAAGCAAAGGGTGGATGTCGATATCTTTTAAGGCGCGGGGAAATTATAAAAAACCGTCTTTACATCTAAGCGGGGATAGGCTGAAAGTGAATATTACGGAAGGGCTGTTCGGGGATGAATAAAAATCCGCTTCTTGATACCTTGAATAAAGAGCAGCTGGATGCCGTGACAACGCTCGAGGGGCCGGTATTAATAGTAGCCGGGGCCGGCAGCGGTAAGACAAGGGTTATTACGCACAGGATAGCGTATCTTTTAGAGCATAAGAAAGATTTGCTGCCGGAGAATATACTGGCGCTCACATTCAGCAAAAAAGCGGCGGAGGAGATGCAAAAAAGGGTGGGCGAGATGATAGATAAAAACGTTGAGGACATAACAATCTCCACCTTTCATTCATTCTGCCATTCCATACTGAAGGAGCACGGTATCGAAATAGGCCTTAAAGAGAGGTTCCGTCTTCTCGACAGGATCGAACAGCACATATTTTTCAAAAATCTGCTGCCGGATTTGAAGTTGGATTATTACGCCGGCACAACCGATTTTTCGGGATTTGCCGGTGCGGTCCTGAGGTTCATATCGCGGTGCAAAGACGAGCTCATCGACGAAGATGAATACGGCCGGTTTGTAAAAAGCATAGCCGATAAAGAAGAGCGTAAGCGGTCCGAAGAGATCCTGGCGGCCTAT
Organism: Candidatus Omnitrophota bacterium; assembly: GCA_030616695.1. GTDB lineage: Bacteria > Omnitrophota > Gorgyraeia > JAHIPI01 > JAHIPI01 > JAUWWU01. Next base: position 3,021 of record JAUWWU010000068.1, read on the forward strand.
CGGCTTTATCAGAAAAAAAACCGGGAGGTCGGTTTTCTAGATTTCGGCGGCCTCATCATAAAAGCTATAGAGCTTCTCAGAAAGCGAAAAAAGATACTAAAGCACTACCAGGAACGTTACAAATATATACTCGTCGACGAATTTCAGGATACGAATGTGGCGCAGATAGAGCTCATCTCGATGCTGGCGGGCAGACATAAGAATATATGCGTGGTAGGCGATGACGACCAGGCCATTTACAGGTTCAGGGGAGCCAGCTACGCAAGTTTCTTAAAATTCCAGGAGCACTTTCCCGGCCTCAAAAAACTTAAGCTGACGCAGAATTACCGTTCGACAAAAAAGATATTAAAGGTCGCCGAGCGCCTGATAACACAAAACGATATAGATAGATACGACCCCGAGAAGAGCCTGTGGACCGAGAACGGCGAAGGCGAAAAAGTGGAAATCGCAATTTCTCCCAACTATGCGGAGGAGGCCAGAAATATAGTCAAAAAAATAAAAGATATCCATAAAAAAGAAGGTGGCTTCGGCAAGATTGCCGTCCTTTACAGGGCGCACCTGCATAAAGAAGAGCTGCTCAAGCTGCTTAAGCTTGAGCATATACCCCACAGCATTTCGGGAGGGACGGGGATATTTGAATCGGACGAAGTCAAAGAGATCTTAGCATACTTAAAGGCGTTAACGGACACAGCGGATAGCGCCTCTTATTTTAAACTTGTGTCTTCGGTTGAATGCGATATTGATTATGCGGATCTGGTCATGATCAACGGGTTTTCAAAATATAACGGCCTCTCTTTATATCAGGGGTTGCGAAAAGCTAAAGATATAGACGTTTCTCAGGGGACAAAAGACAAGATAGGAGATTTCCTTGAGATATTGAAAGAACTGAAGCGCTCCTCAGAACGGCACGGACTTCTTGAGTTTCTCTATCAATTAATAGCCCTGAAGACATCTATATTAAAAAGGGCCTTTGTAAAACAATCGAATTACGGCGAACCTGCTTTACAAAATGTAAGTAAATTATATAACCTCATATCCCAATACGCCCTGGCCGCAAAAAGGAGCGACCTGCACTCATTGATGGAATACCTCGACGCTTATATCGAGGCCGGCGGAAAAATGGAGGATGGAGACGAACCAAAAAACGGTTACGGCGTGCAGTTGATGACCGTCCACCAGGCAAAAGGTCTGGAATTTCCGTATGTCTTCGTGATAAGCCTTGTCCAAAACAGGTTCCCTACGTTATTCAGGAAGGAAGCAGTAGCCTTTCCCGAACAATTGATAAAAGAACAGCTGCCTAAAGGCAATTTTCACATCGAAGAGGAAAGACGGCTGCTCTACGTAGCCCTGACGCGCGCGCAAAAAATGTTGTTTTTAAGCGGGGTACAAAAAAGCTATAGCAGGCCATCTCTATTCATCAGCGAGATAGCGCCTTCCCCGGACGAAAAAAACGCGGATATCGCCGTAATCGAGACTGCTTCCGCCGGCCCGCAAGGGCCTCCCCTGGAATCGGCGATCAAAATACCGCTTTCAGGTGTTGATGTAATAAAGATGAAAACGGCCGGCCGTATAGCGAAATTTATAGGGGACGTAAAGGCATCTGACCTGAACGACAAAAATTTCGTATCAAAGGTCGAAAAAAACATAAAAACCGAGTTCAGGCATATGATAGACACGCTCCGCTCCGACAGGAAGGAGGAGGTGTGCGTGCCTCCTCGTTTTAAAACCGAAAACACCTACAGTTTCACGCAGATCGAATCTTACTCGGAATGCCCGCTTAGATACAGGTTTACGTTTATAGATAAGATCCCGCGGCGGCCCAAGCCGTATTTCAGTTTCGGCAGCACAATTCACGACGTGCTAAAAGAATTTTACGCACACCTGCAGAAAGGCCACGATGTTGACATCCAGACCTTATTAGATATCTACAATGATACCTGGATATCGGGCGGTTATAAGGACAAAAAAGAGGAGAAAATATATAAGATGAGGGGAAAGAGAGAGCTTACGGAATTCTTCAATAAAAATAAATCTAGTTTAAAAGCGCCCCTTTACATCGAAAAGAAATTTATTCTCAATATAGAAAAAAGAATCCTCAAGGGCTTTATCGACAGGATAGACGAGCTGGAAGACGGGAGCGCGGAGATTATAGATTACAAAACAGGCAAAGAGTCAAAGAACAAGTCTATCATGCAGCTTGATCTATATGCAATAGCCGCAACCGAAAAACTCGGCCTTGATGTCAGCAAATTAAGCTTCTATTACATAAGCGGCAATACAAAGAGAACATTCAAAAGGACGCCCGACAACCTCGAAGAGACAAAGTCCAAGATAATAGGCACGATCTCCGAGATAGAGTCCTGCAATTTCCGGCCAAAGATATCATATAACTGCAAGTTCTGCAATTACCAAATCCTCTGCCCCGCCTACAACAAATAATAGACATAAGAAAAGGGGACGTTTCACTTTAAGAAAAGGGGACGTTTCACTTTAACGTAACCCTTTATAAATAAAGAGGTTACGACATGCTGTTTTCCATATAGAGATAAGAAAATTTTGGAAAACAACCGCTTGTATCTTATTACAGCGTAATGAGTTACAGCAAAGTGAAACGTCCCCTAAAAAATCTTCGGAAAAAGAAATATTGACTTATGCGGGGGCTATTGGTATAATTTTAGCGTATATATAGCGGCAGGGAATTTTGATATGAAAAGAAATAATGAAGAGCGCATAAATTACACGAGTGAGAAGCAGGGCGAACTCTTCGCCGAATTCCAGGCGGCAAAGGTAAAAAAGGCCGGCCATTCCCTTAGAAGCAATATGATGTTCGGTAAAAAGGTCACCCTTGCCCTCTC
>JAUWWU010000033.1 GCA_030616695.1 Candidatus Omnitrophota bacterium
ACGGGTCCGCCGCCTGGTGGTCGGCGGCGGGGTAAGCGCAAACACGCAGTTCAGAAAAAAGCTGTCTAAAAAGACAAGAGAGTGCGGTATCAAGCTTTTTTTGCCCGAAAAAAAATTATGCCTGGACAATGCAGCTATGGTGGCCGGAGTGGGAGGCGCTCTTTATAAAAAGAAAAAGGGGGAGGGGCATGAAGGAGATTACCGATAGCCAGATCGTAATACGTCTGATCTTGTGTGTTTTTTTAAGCAGTTTAATCGGATTTGAAAGGGAATTGCGGCGCAGGGCCGCCGGCCTAAGGACACACGTGCTTATAGGATTAAGCTCCTGTCTTCTGATGCTCGTATCTATTTTTGTTGCCAAGGGCTTCGGAGAAGGGCATGTGTTTGACCCCGGCAGGATCGCGGCAGGCGTTGTGACCGGGATCGGCCTGTTGTGTGCGGGCGCCATTATAAGATTCGGGGCATCGGTAAAAGGCTTGACTACCGCCGCGAGTTTGTGGGCTGTTGCCGCGCTGGGGCTCGCCGTCGGCAGCGGATTTTACATGGCAGCTTGTATCGCCACTGCCCTCATATTGATTACGCTGTTAGCGCTTTCACGGTTCGAAAAACACATAAGCAAAACAAAATAAACCTGTAACCTGTAAAAGACGAGGAGGTGCAGTATGAGAAGGAGAGGTCGTGAGGAAGAGGTAAAGGAGAAAGTGCTGGATGTCGACGCCTCGATGCAAGGCACGCTGACTTTCCGTGACCCTGTAAATCTGCGCATAAACGGCAGTTTTGAGGGCACCCTTGATACCAAAGGAAACTTAATCGTAGGCGAGAACGCGGTGATAAGGGCAGGCATAAAAGGCGAGTATATAGTTGTGGCGGGCCGCGTTTACGGGGACATTAATGCGACAAAGGATCTCAAGCTTAAACCCCCTGCCCATGTTACGGGCAATATTACCACGCCGAGCCTTAGTATTATCGAGGGCGCGGTTCTTGAGGGTAAATGCCATATGGTCGGCAAAGAAAAGGAGGCAGGCAGTTTAACGAAAGATATGCTGACCGCCGAAGAACTCGCGGAATACCTTGAGGTGGATACCTCCATGGTTTTCGAATGGGTTAATTCGGGAAAACTGCCGGGGGTAAAGGAAAGAAATACCTGGCGGTTTGACAAGTCAAAAGTCGATGAGTGGGTGGCGAACGGAAAAGTAAAATAGGAAAATCCGATGGGCGAGAAACTTTTGACTACGGCGGAAGTCGTTCGGTATCTCGGCCTGCCCGAAGAAGCGGTGAGAGGGCTTGTCGAGAAAGGCGAACTTCCGGCATATAAGATAGGCGGCTCTTTTCTGCGCTTTAAAAGAGAACAGATAGAGATATACCGTCGTAAAATGGAAGGGCGCGTGCGGTCCAGCCGCCCGGATATATCAAAAGCGGACGGATCTACGCCGTATACGTTTGGGGAAAAACTCGAAGATTTTCTTTATTACAACGATTTTTATATATTGTCGCTGATACTGCTGATATTGATCATCCTCGCAGTTTTTGAATTTTAATATGAGAAGTAAAAGTATGATACAGGGCGTCCTGCGCGACCTGAGCAACGGAAGGGTTTCTGTGCGCAAGGCCGGGAAGATCCTAGAGGGGCTCCCGTCCTTAAATCTTGAATTCGCAAACATAGATTGCGCGAGACTGTCGAGATGCGGTTTTCCGGAGGTGGTGTATTGCGAGGGCAAGACCATCGCGCAGATAAGGCGCATAGCTAGAGAAATGCTCGCGCACGAAGGCTTTTTATTGCTCACAAGATTGTCGGAACCCGCGTATAAAAGCCTGAAGAAGACATTCCCGTTTTTGCGCTATAACAAATTAGGCCGCGCCGCATATTATTCAAAAAAGCAAGTGCGGCCCAGGACAAAGAAGTCCGTTCTGGTAGTGACGGCCGGGACTTCGGATATACCGGTGGCGGAGGAGGCTCGCGCCACCCTTGAGATAATGGGAAACAAAGTAAGCACGCTTTATGACGTCGGAGTAGCCGGCATCCACAGGCTGCTCAATAAAGCCGAGGAACTCCATAAGGCCAGCGTCGTGATCGTTATAGCCGGTATGGAGGGAGCGCTGGCCAGCGTGGTAGGCGGGCTTGTCTCTAAGCCGGTAATAGCCGTGCCGACAAGCTGCGGCTATGGCGCTAATTTTAAAGGCATCGCACCTCTGCTTACAATGCTCAACAGTTGTGCGCCGGGCGTGGCCGTTGTCAATATCGATAACGGTTTTGGCGCGGCCTATATCGCCAATCTCATAAACTCCCCGTAAGGAAATCGTATGCCGATAAAGCCGGAAATTATCGAGGAGATGCTGAAAAATATCGGGCTCCTTAAAGACGCGCAGATAAAGGAGGCGCTGCGCCAGCAGCGCGATACAAGGGAGCGGCTGGGGCTGGTATTATTGAGAAACGGCTACATAGACGACGAAAATATAAGGAACGTTGTCGTTGCGCAACTCGGCTTAAGACTTGAGAAACTAAAAGACCATAAAATAGACCCCGGTATCGTCACGAAGATCCCTGTGGCCTTTGCCCACCATCACCGAGTAGTTCCGATCGGTTTCGACGGCACAAGCCTTACCGTAGCTACCGACAACCCGTTTAATTTTCTAGCCTTTAATAATTTTAGAACCTTTCTTGACTGCGAGCTTAAAGGCGTCTTAACGACGGACAGCGATATCGACGAATTTCTTAATGCCTATTACGGGTTAAAAGAAGGGGCGCCTATTGATACCCTTGTGGCCGGTATGGGCAAGGGGCAAAAAACGCCTTTTCAAAAGCTGGGGGAAGAGGCAGCGGAAGAAGAAGCGCCTGTAGTAAAATTAGTGAGCTTGTTAATAGCAGAGGCCTTCAGAAAAAGGGCGAGCGACGTCCACATAGAGCCGCTGGAAAATAAATTTCGCATAAGGTATAGGATAGACGGAGTGCTGCACGAGGTCTCCGGCCCTCCCAAGAGGCTGCAGCACTCAGTAATAAGCAGGATCAAGATCATGGCGGCGATGGATATAGCCGAAAAGAGATTGCCGCAGGACGGAAGGATCAGGATAGAGATAGGCGGTAAGGAGCTCGACTTAAGGGTTTCCACACTCCCTGCCATGTACGGCGAAAGCGTCGTCCTGCGAATACTTGACAAATCAAGCTTTCTTCTAGGCATGAAAGAGCTGGGCTTTGCTTCGGAGGATGAAAAAAAATTCATGAAATTAATCAAGGCTCCTAACGGCATATTCCTTGTAACGGGGCCTACGGGAAGCGGAAAGACGACCACGCTTTACGCCGCACTTAATTATATCAATACACCCGATAGAAAATTAATCACCGTGGAGGACCCCGTGGAGTACCAGATAAGCGGGATAAACCAGGTTCAGGTCAGGCCGCAGATAAACCTCACGTTCGCCAACGGCCTGAGGAGCATTTTGAGGCAGGCCCCCGACGTTGTAATGGTGGGAGAGATACGGGATTTTGAGACGGCACAAATAGCTATACAGGCATCATTGACAGGACATCTGGTTTTTTCTACCCTGCATACAAATGATGCCCCGGGAGCCATTACAAGGTTGATAGATATGGGCATAAAACCTTATCTTGTAGCTTCTGCGATGCAGGCAGTCCTTGCCCAGAGGCTCGTAAGGGTTATATGCCCTTCCTGCAGAGAAGAATATAAACCGGAAAAAGAAGAGTTGGAGGCGATAAGGTTGTCCGCCGAGCAAATCAAAAAGAGTAAGTTTCACAGGGGCAAAGGTTGCGAGGAGTGTACGAATACGGGCTACAAAGGCAGGATAGCTATATTTGAACTACTTGTCATAACGGACGAAATAAGGGAGTTTGTTTTCGAGAAGGTGCCGTCCAGCGTTATCAAGGAAAAAGCAAAGGCCATGGGAATGGTCACGCTGCGGGAAGACGGAATAAAAAAGGTATTAAAAGGAATAACTACAATATCGGAAGCGATGAGGGTAACGCAGCAGGATATCGCTTAACAATCACTAAAATAGGAGGAGGGCATGGAGATAAACCAACTTTTACAGATATGTATAGAGAGAAATGCTTCTGACATCCATTTAACGGTCGGAAAGCCGCCTACCTTAAGAGTGGACGGTATGCTTGACTCACTTGATTATGCCCCTTTAACCGCTTCCGACACAGAAAACCTCATTAAGTCAATTACAAGCGAACGCTACCTCCAGAGGATCCAGAAATTCGGAGGCGCGGATTTCGGGCTTAGTTTTAGCGACGTGGCGAGGTTCAGGGTCTCTGTTTACAAACAAAAGGGCTATTGGGGGACGTCCTTGCGCCTGATACCTTCGCGGATTTTTACATTCGAGGAAATCGGATTGCCTATTACAACCAAGGATCTTTTGTATAGGCCCAGAGGCCTTATGCTCGTAACCGGGCCTACGGGCAGCGGAAAGACAACGACACTTGCAGCGATGACAGATTATATAAACGCCAACCGCGACGCGCATATAATAACCATAGAAGACCCTATAGAGTATTATCACGAGCATAAAAAAGGGATTATAACACAGCGCGAACTCGGCGTGGATGTGTTTTCGTTTAGCGAGGCCATAGTAAAGGGGCTAAGGATGAATCCGGACGTTATAATGGTAGGCGAGATGCGGGACCTTGCCACCATAGAAGCCGCTTTATTGGCCGCTGAAACAGGCCATCTTGTGCTGGCGACCCTTCATACGACAAACGCGGCTCAGACGGTGGACAGGATTATAAACGTTTTCCCGCCCCAACAGCAGGAACAGGTAAGGATCCAGCTATCGACCTCGATATTGGCTATTTTCTGCCAGCAGCTTTTATTGAAGACTACTAAAAAAGGCAGGACAGCCGCTTTCGAAATAATGGTCACGACCTCATCAATCCAGAACCTGATCAGGGAAAAGAAGACATTCAGGATAACTTCGGATATCCAGACGGGCTCAAGGTACGGCATGAAGACCTTTGATTCGTCTCTGGTTGAGCTGTATCAACGGGAGATAATAGATTACGAAACGATGATCGGCAAGGCGTTTGAGCCGGACCAAATAGAGCTTAAGTTCCAGAAGAAAAAAAGATAAGGCTGGACTACGATGGAACCTTTTCCTCAACACGGGGATAAAAAATATAAATCGCTTGGAAGGCTTTTGCTGGACAGGGGCCTGATTAGTGAGAGCCAGCTTCAACAGGCCCTTGACGAGCAGAAATACAGCGGCAAACTTTTAGGCAGGACCCTGGTGGAGCTGGGATTTATTAAAGAGGAAGAAGTCCTCCAGGTGCTCGGCGTACAGACCGGCATGCAGTTTGTCGATATAAAAAAGCTGGATATTTCCGAAGAGGCCGTTAAAAGGGTCGCTCCTTCCATCGCTAAAGTGTATAAAGTCATGCCTGTGAGCTTCGAAGGCAATACGCTGACGGTCGCCATCAGCGATCCTCTCAACGTGAACATCCCGGACGATCTCCGCTTTATGCTCGGCTGCGACATAAAATGCGTCGTCGCAAAAGAGGGTGAAATAACCGAACTTATCCAGAAATATTACGGCGAAAGCGGGGAATCTATTAGCGAGATCCTCGACGAGATAGAGAAAAAGGTCCCTGCTACTATGCCGACGAAGGAGGAGGATGTAACAGATACCGTGGTCCTTCAGGAGCTTGCATCCCAGCCGCCCGTAGTGAAGCTCCTGAACCTGATACTCCTGCAGGCTGTAAAAGAAAGGGCATCGGATATACATTTTGAGCCTTTCGAGGATAAATATGTAGTGCGATACAGGGTGGACGGCATCTTATATGACATAACTACCCCGCCCAAAAATCTCGCTTTAGCCATAAGCTCACGAATAAAGGTTATGTCCAACCTGGATATCGCGGAAAGGCGCCTGCCCCAGGACGGCCGTATAATGATATCCGTGGGGGGCAAGAATGTCGACCTGCGCGTATCTACTCTGCCGACTGTCTTCGGGGAGAGTGTTGTCATGAGGGTTCTCGACAAGGGTGTTGTTAGTTTATCTCTTGACCAGCTCGGCATACCCGGCCCCATGTTAAAGCTAATCCGCGGGATTATACGCAGGCCTAACGGCATAATATTGTCCACCGGGCCGACGGGTTGCGGCAAGACGACCACTCTTTATTCATGCCTGAGGGAGATCAATAAAATCGATTATAAGATAATAACCACAGAGGACCCGGTGGAATACGATATAGCCGGTATTATCCAGGTGCCCATAAGACCTAAGATAAACCTGAATTTCGCAAATTGCCTCAGGCATATATTGCGCCAGGACCCCGACATAATAATGGTAGGCGAGATCAGGGATGCGGAAACTATTCAGATAGCCATCCAGGCGTCTTTGACAGGGCATCTTGTTTTCAGTACTTTACACACAAACGACGCGCCCGGCACCATAACAAGATTGCTGAATATGGGGGCAGAGCCCTTTCTGATAACCTCCACACTGGAAGCCGTTATAGCCCAGAGATTAATAAGGATCATCTGCAAAGATTGCCGCGAGAAGTACACCCCCGCCCCGAAGGCGCTTGAAGAGCTAAGCCTGTCGGCTAAAGAGTTAAAGGGTATGATATTTTATAGGGGCCGCGGCTGCAGCCAGTGCAATAAAAGCGGTTACAGGGGAAGGACCGGAATATTTGAATGCCTGGTGATAACAGATACGTTAAAACCAATTATAATGGAAAGAAGCCAGACAGCCGTTATAAGGCAGGCAGCGAGAAAAGAGGGCATGAGGATATTACGCGAAGACGGGATCAATAAAATAAGGGAAGGCATACCTACCATAGAAGAGGTTGTGCGGGAAACCCAACAGTATCTATAACTATGCCGATATTTAACTATAAAGCCATTGACAAATTCGGAAAGGAAATAACCGGCGAGATAGAAGTCGTCAGCTATGACGAGGCTATACAGAAACTTCGCGGCCTGGGGTATTTTCCAACTAAAATTACAGCAAAGAAGGAAAAAGGGGGGCTGGCCGGCCGGATAGCGGCGACACCCGTTCCGGCTAAAACAGGGCTGCAGTTGGAGATCCGGATACCGTTTCTGGGGATCGGGACCGTCAAGCCGAATCAGGTCACTATTTTTACGCGGCAGCTTGCTACGCTGATTGGCGCAGGCCTTCCGCTTGTGAGAAGCCTGAATATTCTGCGGGACCAGGTGGGGCGGGGGCCGTTCAGGGACGTTATCGAAAATCTGGCGCAGCAAGTCGAGGCCGGGGGAACGTTCAGCGATTCGCTTTTGAAGCACCCGAAAATATTCTCTAAACTTTTCGTAAATACGGTAAAGGCCGGCGAAGTGGGCGGCGTCCTTGAGGTGGTTCTTACGAGGCTGGCCGAATTTAACGAGAAAACGCAAAGGCTGCAGGCCAAGATCAAGGCAGCCCTCCTTTATCCTGCCTTCGTGATAACCTTTGCTATATTGATACTTGTCATCCTCATGATATTCGTGATCCCTAAATTTATGGAGCTTTTTGCGGAGATAGGGACTGAACTGCCCATGCCGACCTTGATCCTTTTGCACGTAAGCAATTTTTTGCAGACTCAATGGATTTTCGGAGTGTTGTTTGCCGTCGGCTTAGTTATGGTATATAACATGTTAACGCGGTTTATGGCGGTGCGTTATTTCGTCGATAAGATGAAGCTGCGGTTTCCCGTTTTCGGCCCCCTGATCCAGAAGATATCGATTGCCAGGTTTTCAAGGACGCTGGGGACACTTATTTCAAGCGGCGTCCCGATCCTCCAGGCGTTGCTGATTACAAAGGATACGGCCGGAAACGAGGTGATTGCGCGTTCCTTAGGCAAGGTGCACGACAGCATACGCGAAGGCGAGTCAATAGCCGGCCCCCTGTCCAAAGCCAGGGTATTTCCTTTAATGGTAGTCAATATGATAAATGTGGGCGAAGAGACAGGCTCCCTTGACCAGATGCTGAACAAGATCGCGGGCACCTTTGAAGACGAGGTGGATACTATAGTAGGTGCCCTCACATCCCTCCTTGAGCCGATGCTCATTCTGGTTATGGGGGTTATCGTAGCTTCCATTATAATACCCATGTTTTTGCCGCTGGTCAAGCTCTTGACTACTTTTAGTATGTAATGTATACTTATTAGTGGAGTAAATAGGAGACTATTAGGATATGAGGAAGCTAAAATCTACGCAAGCCTTCACGGTTATTGAACTTGCGAC
>JAUWWU010000041.1 GCA_030616695.1 Candidatus Omnitrophota bacterium
GTGGCTATAAAGATAGAAAGGCGTCCCGACCTTCTTTGCTATAGTCGATACCCTTACATTCTCGCAATACAGCGTATTCTTTTTATATTTAAACTCGTGCATATCACTTCCTCTTAACGGACTTTTTGGACTTAACGGATATTTTCGGGTCAAATAAGTTGATTAGATCTTTCTTTACAAAGTTACCCGAAAACTTTTTCAAGTCGCCCTGCGACATCTTTTGAATGGCGATGCCTTTATTGATAGAATACTTAACCAGCCTTCCGACGATGGCATGCGCCTCCTTAAACGGCACCTTTTTATCTACGAGATAATATACCATGTCTGTCGCATATAACGATTCATCCCTTAATTGCTCTTCTATCTTTGACTTATTGAATTTTAAAGTCTTTATCAGCCCTTCCAGCACCTTTAGTTCAAGGGATACCTTTTCGAAAGAATCGAATAGCGGCTCCTTGTCAAGCTGCATGTCTCTGTTGTATGTAAGCGGGAGGCCCTTCATCATCGTCAAGACGCTCATGAGGTTTCCGTATAATCTTCCCGCATTCCCCCTTATGAGCTCTAACGCATCCGGATTCTTTTTCTGCGGCATTAAAGAACTGCCCGTACAAAAGGCCTCGTCTATCTCGACAAAATCGAATTCTTTCGTGGACCATATAATAAGGTCCTCTGCCAGTCTTGATAGATGCATTGCCAGAATAGATAGTGCGTTAATGAACTCGATGATAAAATCCCTGTCGCTCACTGCATCTAATGAATTACTGGTCACTATGTTTAAATCCTTCAGGCCGGCCTTTTTCAATTCCTTTACATACTTCGACGCCGCTATGTTATAGTTTGAAGCTGGTATGGGTGTCCCTGCAAGCGCGCCTGCGCCCAGCGTTATTGTCATATTGTCAGAAATATACTCCAATCTCTTCTTGTCCCTTTCAAGCATCTCGATATAGACCTGGAAGTAATCCTTCAGGTAAACCGGCTGGGCATGCTGCAAATGCGTAAAACCCGGGATTATCACCTTTTTATTCTTCTGCGCCAACTTGGCTATAGCGGAGACTAGCCCGTCAATAAACTTTTCACATAATTTTATATGCGTCTTGCAATATAGTTTTGTTGCGAAGACCACCTGATCATTTCTGGACCTGGCAGTATGGAGTTTTAACGCCAGGTCGCCTACCTTTTCCTGCACCATATTCTGGATCTGGGTATGTACGTCTTCGCATGAATCGTCTTTTTTAAATCTCTTGGCGCCGATCTGAGACAGCGCTACCAGTAGCTTATTCGCTTCAACGGGAGTCAAATAGCCACACTTTTTTAATATCTCGGCATGAGCTATTGAGCCCAGTATGTCATACTCTGCGATCTCACAGTCGTTTGACTTTGTAAATTTTTCTACAAGCGGGTCTGTTTTTTTATTAAATCTTCCGCCCCATAATTTCTTGGCCATGATTATTTCCCCTTATAAGGCAATCCCCACAACTCAATAAAACCTTTTGCGAGGGACTGGTCGAATTTATCGCCTTTTTCGTAAGTCGCAAGCTCCTTTTTGTATAATGAGTCCGGCGATTTTCTCCCCACTGCCACACAATTGCCCTTGTGGAGTTTTAATTTTACGGTCCCGTTTACGTATTTTTGAGTTTCGTCTACAAATTTATCGAGCGCCTCCTTAAGCGGCGTATACCAGAGCCCGTAATAGACAAGCTCCGCGTATTTAAGGGCTACTGCATCCTTAAAATGCGAAAGTTCTCTATCTAAGACAAGGCCCTCCAGCGCCTTATGGGCCGTATACAGCGCCCAGCCAGCAGGCGCTTCGTATATCTCCCTTGATTTTATTCCGACGAGCCTGTTCTCCATCATGTCGCTTCTTCCCACTCCCGCGTCTCCGGCTATCTTTGCAAGTTTGGATATCAACGCGGCCCCGGCGGCGGCCTTGCCGTTTAATTTGACCGGTATGCCGTTTTTGAATTCTATTGTAACATAGGCAGGCTTCGCCGCTGCCTTATTCACTCCTTTCGTAATCTGATAGATATCTTCGTCAGGTGCGTAATAAGGATCTTCCAGCTTCCCACTTTCAATCGATATTCCCCAAAGATTAACATCAATCGAGTGTGGTCTTTTTTTGGTTGCGTCAATAGGTATCTTATTCTTTTTTGCATATCTTATTTCGTCTTGTCTTGTCTTTAAGTTCCATTCCCTGGCAGGCGCCAGGACCTTAAGTTTCGGATCCAATGCGCCGATGGTTATTTCAAACCTGACCTGGTCATTACCCTTGCCGGTGCAGCCGTGGGCTACAAATCCGGCCCTTTCTTTATGGGCTGCTTTGACCAGGCCTTTTGCTATCAAGGGCCTTGAAAGCGCTGTCGCCAAAAGATACCCGCCTTCATAAATAGCACCTGCCTTTAAAGATTTGAATACAAAATCGTCCACGAATTCCTTCTTAAGGTCGTCGATGATGACCTTTAATGCCCCTGTCTTCAGCGCCCTCTTTTCATAGGCGGAGAAATCCGCTTCCTGGCCTACGTCCGCCATATAAGCGATGACTTGGTAGCCTTTCTTCGCAAGCCATTTTATCGCAACAGATGTATCAAGGCCACCTGAATACGCCAGCACTACTTTATCTTTTTTCATCTCTTTCTTTTGCCTCCTATGTAAATGACAAGGATCGCCTTCTGGACATGAAGCCTGTTTTCCGCTTGATCTATGACGATCGAGGCAGGCCCGTCCAGGACGGAGGCAGTTACCTCTTCGCCCCTGTGGGCCGGAAGGCAGTGCATGAGAACGGCGCCTTTTTTTGCTTTAGACAAAAGCTCGTCGTTGACCTGATAGCCCTGAAAATCATCGACCCTCTTTTTATGCTCCTCTTCCTGGCCCATACTTACCCAAACATCAGCGTAGACGGCGTCGGCATTCTTCACCGCCTCTTCCGGCGTTTTATAACAGGCAATGTGCGACTTGGTTGCCTCAGCTATTTTTTTTACGTCCTCAACGATTTCCTCTCTAGGCCCGTATTCCTCCGGCGTGGAAAACTTTAAATCCATCCCCACGAGGGCGGAGGCATACATAAGCGAATGCAAAACATTGTTGCCGTCTCCGACATATGAAAGCGTGACGCTTGAGAGCTTCCCAAACTTTTCTTTCAGCGTAAATATATCGCTCAACGCCTGACACGGATGAAAGAGATCACTCAAGCCGTTTATAATAGGGGTGTCCGAATACTTTGCCAATAAGGCAGTATCCTTATGCGAAAAAGTCCTCGCAATAATGCCGTTGAGGTATCTTGAATGCACCCTGGCAATATCCTTTATGGATTCCCTTGCGCCGAGTTTGATATCGTCGAAACCCAGGTAAATAGAATTTCCTCCTAGCTGGAATATCCCGACCTCAAAAGAGACCCTTGTCCTGTTGGACGGTTTCTGAAAAATAAGCCCTATCGATTTACCGCTCAAAGGCTTCTCGAAACCGCCGACGCCTGATTTAAAGCCTTCCGCAAGGGCGAATATATACTCGATATCCTCCTGGTTCAAATCCTTTATCGAGAGCAGATCCTTTTTCATCTTAACCCCTCTTTTCGGTTTCCATCGCCTGCCTAAGTATGCCAATGGCCTCGTCTATGTCGTGCCTCTTCACTATTAACGGCGGCATAATCCTCAATATCTTCTTCTGTGTGCAATTTATGAGTAATTTTCTCTTGAAGCATTCTTCAGATATGCCAGTGCCGTCAATCGATAGCTCCAGGCCTATCATAAGCCCCATACCCTTGACCCCGGTTATAAAAGAAAAATCTTTCTTAAGGCCTTCTAATCCGGACTTCAGATACTTCCCCATCTTTCTGGTATTGTCCAGAAGCTTCTCTTTTTCTATAGCTTCGAAAGTCGCGATGGCCGCCGCGCAGACTATGGGGCTGCCGCCGAACGTAGAAGCGTGGCTGCCGGGGGATAACGTATTGGCTACTTTCTTTGCGGCAAGAGCGGCGCCTATCGGCACGCCTCCGCCGAGGGATTTCGCCAGCGTCATGACGTCAGGCGTAACATCATAATGCTTATAACAGAACATCTCGCCGGTCCTCCCCATTCCGGTCTGTATCTCGTCAAAAATAAGCAGCATATCCTTTTCGTCGCAAAGCCTTCTCAGTTGTTCCATATAGGACCTATCGGCGGCGTTTATGCCCCCTTCCCCCTGTATGGGTTCAATCATTACGGCGATCGTCTTATCCGTTGTCGCGGCCTTTACGGCGGCAATATCATTAAAGGGGACTATTTTGAACCCTTCCAAAAGCGGCTCGAATCCGTCTTTTATCTTGTCCTGGCCCGTGGCCGTCAATGTCGCCATCGTCCTGCCGTGAAAAGACTTTTCCATCGTGATGATCTCGTATCTCTTAGTCGGGCTTCCGTATCTTCTCGCCAGTTTTATCGCACACTCATTGGCCTCTGCCCCGCTATTTGCGAAAAAGACTTTTCCTTCAAACGAATGCCTGACGATCTTCTCCGCCAGCCCTGCCTGAAGTTCATTGTAATAATTATTCGAGACATGGATTATCTTTCCCGCCTGCCTCTTTATTGCAGAGACGACCCTGTTATGGCAATGGCCCAGGCCGCTTACCGCCCAACCGGGAAAGAAATCCAGGTATTCCTCTCCGTCTATATCCCATACCTTAACGCCTTTTCCTTTGGCGAACACTACCTTTGTATGCATATACGTAGGCATTACATATTTTTTATATTTCCCTATTATCGCATCTTTTTTCACTTTACTACCTCTGTCCCTATGCCTTCGTCGGTAAAGATCTCCAGTAAAAGCGCGTGCGGAAGTGAACCGTTGATTATATGGGCTTTCTTAACGCCCCCTTTTATGGCATATACGCACGCCTTTACCTTAGATATCATGCCGGCCCCTATGATGCCTTTTTTGATCAGGGCATGCGCCCTGCTTTTTGTGAGCGATGATAGAAAACCCGTCCTCTTATTTGCGTCTTTATAGATACCGTCGACATTAGTCAAAAGGGCTAATTTTTCCGCAGATAGCGCTTTGGCTATATGAGCACTTGCCTGGTCCGCATTAATATTATAAACGTTCCCGTCTCTGCCCAATCCCAGCGGAGATATAACAGGGATCACCTCTTTCGAGCATATGCTTTCGATCCTGGCGCTGTCAACGGACCTGACTTCTCCGACGAAGCCCAGCTCTTTAAAATTTCTGTGCCTTCTGGCGCCCATGACCTTTTTACCTGAAAGGCCCTGCGCCTTTCCGCCCAGCATCTCTATTTCTTTCGCAATACGCCTGCTCACGGAGCCAAGGACATCTTCAATAACCCTTATTTCCTTTTCCTTTGTGACTCTTAGCCCGTCTATAAACCTGGTTTTTCTTTTCAGCTTTTTAAACCTTTTATTTATAAACGGCCCCCCTCCGTGGACTATCACCGGCTTCATCCCGGCCAGGCTCATAAATATCATATCCTCGAGGACCCTCAGCCTTTTCTTTTTACTGACAAGGGCGCTTCCGCCGTATTTTATGACCACAACCTTTTCATGGAACTTCTTAATATAGGGCAGTGCCGCTATTAATATGTCCGCCTCCTTTATCGCCTTTTCCATCTTATAAGCCATCTTTTAAGTTGTATAATGCGCGTTTATATCAATATATTTTTTAGACAGATCGCTGGTAAGGACAGTGGCCTCGCCCTTTCCTTTATTAAGCACTATATCGATCTCTATATCCTTTTTCTCAAATATCTTCCTGATTAAGCCCTTATTTATATTTGCGGGGACTCCGTGAAAAAGGACCCTTTTCTTCCCGAGATACATGTCTAATCTATCGAGATTGAAATCCGCGCCGCTTCTTCCGACCGCTGCGGCGATTCTTCCCCAATTCGGGTCTTCGCCGTATAGGGCTGTCTTTACAAGCAGTGAAGTAGCTACCGCATAGGCTGCCTTTTTCGCGCCGGCCATGTTCGCTGCCTTCTTTACGTTTATCCTCACGAACTTTGTTGCGCCTTCAGCGTCCCTCACTATAGCCTCTGCCATCGTAAGGCAAACCGAGGTCAGCGCTTGTTTAAAAAGACCGTATGCTTCTCCGGATGCTTTTATTGTATCATTTCCCGCAAGGCCGTTAGCCAAGATAAAGACACAGTCATTTGTGCTCATATCTCCGTCAACCGTTATACAGTTGAATGTCGCATCCACGCTCTTTTTAAGCGCCTTTTTCAAAGCGCTCTTGGTTATGTCGGCATCTGTCGTAATAAATACAAGCATTGTCGCCATATCCGGATGTATCATACCGGCGCCCTTTGCTACGGCGCCTATATTGACCTCTCTCTGGCCTATCTTCAAAGATACCTCTGTTTCCTTTGGCACAGTATCTGTTGTCATCAGGGCCATTGCTACATCTTTGGAGCTTTTTGAACTTAGCGAACACACAAGCTCATCTATTTTGGATAAAATATTTGAAGCAGGCAGCCTCCTGCCGACAACGCCTGTGGAAGCCGTCAAAACATCGCTTGCCTTTATCGCCAGTGCCTTGGCTACCCTTTTTGCTATTTTGGCGGCATCATTTAACCCCGGCCTGCCGGTCAGGCAATTTGCGTTGCCGCTATTTGCGATAATGGCCTGGGCTGTGCCGTTTTTAAGATTTTTCCCGCTTATGAGCAAAGGCACTGCCTTTATTTTATTGGAGGTAAAAACCCCTGATGCATTGGCCGGGACCTGCGAATATATAAGCGAGAGGTCCTTATTTGCCCTCTTGATGCCGCAATGGAGGGCGCCGGCAAAAAAACCTTTTGGTTTCGTAATACCGCCTTTTACCCTTTTCATTACAAGGCCTTTTTTTCATTAAAACCATACATTATATTCATATTCTGCACTGCCTGGCCTGCCGCGCCTTTCGTGAGATTGTCTATCGCGGATACCGCTACGATCATATCGTTCGCCACTTTCACTCCTATGTCGCAGAAATTAGTGAGTACAACATCTTTTAGTTCGGGCATGGCCTCGCTTCCTAAGAACCTGACAAAGGGCTCATTCTTATAAAAATCTCCATAAAGCCTGTCTACTTCCTTCTGCGTCATCTTTTTCTTCTGCTTCATATAGACAGTCGAGATTATGCCTCTTTTAGTCGGTATAACATGCGGCACGAAGAGTGTATCAACGTTTTTGCCGGCAAGCTTGCTCAATTCCTGATTGATCTCGGGCCCATGTTGATGCGAACCGACTTTATATGCCTTGGCATTATCCGATATTTCCGCGAACAACAAGTCCAGCGATGCCTTTCTCCCCGCTCCGGTAATACCGCTTTTGCTGTCAGCTATAATACCGGCCGGCTCAATAGCCGCATCCTTAAGCAACGGAGCGATACCGAGTATAATGCCTGTGGGGTAGCAGCCCGGATTCGCCACTAACTCAGCCCCCTTTATCTTTTTCCTGTATAACTCGGGAAGCCCGTAAACCGCTTTTTTCAGATTTTCCTTGTCGCTATGGCTTTTGCCGTACCATTTTTCGTAAACATCGGGCGGTAATCTGTAATCGGCGCTCA
>JAUWWU010000017.1 GCA_030616695.1 Candidatus Omnitrophota bacterium
GCCGAGCCGTAACGCCTGATGCCTTTACAATCACCTAAAGCGTCTTTGAAGGCCCTGCCAAGACAGATCCCTATATCCTCATTTGTATGATGTCTGTCTACTTTCAGGTCGCCTGTCACTTTAAGTTTCAAATCAAACAGGCCGTGGAAGGCGAAAAGCTTCAGCATGTGATCCAAAAAACCAATACCCGTATCGATTTTACTTTCTCCCTTTCCGTCAATGACTAACTTGCCGGAGATATCCGTTTCCTTTGTT
Source organism: Candidatus Omnitrophota bacterium (assembly GCA_030616695.1). Lineage (GTDB taxonomy): Bacteria > Omnitrophota > Gorgyraeia > JAHIPI01 > JAHIPI01 > JAUWWU01. Next base: position 256 of record JAUWWU010000017.1, read on the forward strand.
TTCCTTTTTATGGCGGCTTCTCTCTTTTTCATATTCACATCCTTATTTAAATCTTGTCTTTACAGAATCCAAATGCCTGGGGAGGCCTTCCATTTCCGCGAGTTTCTCTAAACTGGTCCTCGCTTTTTCCAGGCCCTTTTTTGTAGAGCTTATGATATGCGAACTCTTCACGAAATCCCTCACTCCCAGGCCGGAAAAGAAACGCGCGGTCCCGCCCGTAGGCAGGACATGGGACGGCCCCGCAACATAATCCCCCACAGCCGTAGGAGAATAAGGCCCTATGAATATAGCGCCGGCGTTCCTGATCTTTTTAAGGATCTTTTTGGGGCTTTTTACCTGTATCTCAAGGTGTTCCGGAGCAAGGTTATTTATAACCTCTACGGCTTCATCAAGATTTTTTACAAAGACTATATAGCCTTTTTCGACTTCCTTTTTCATTGCCTTCGCAAGTTTTTTGGATGTAGTTACCAGAATGGAAAGGCCGCCGTAGTGTTCTCCCTGGGCAAGCAGGTCGGCCTTCACATACTCAAAATTGCTGTATTGATTGGCAAGCACTATGACCTCGCTCGGCCCCGCTATCATATCTATATCGCAGTAACCGAATACCTGCCTCTTGGCTTCACTCACATATTGATTTCCCGGCCCTATGATCTTATCTACTTTAGGTATTGTTTTTGTGCCGAAAGCTAAAGCCGCGATTGCCTGGGCGCCGCCTACTTTATAGACCTCGTCCACTTTAAGCAGATTGGCCACGACCAATATGTGCGGGTCAACGGTCTTATATTTATTCGGCGGAGTTGCCAGCACCACCCTCCTTACTCCGGCGAGTTTCGCCGGCAACACGGTCATGTAAACGCTTGATACCAGAGGCACGGTGCCGCTCGGGATATATATGCCCACCGTGTCCAGCGGCTGGCATTTCTCGCCTACTACAACGCCGTCGGCATCCGTCATCTTCCATGATTTCTTAAGCTGTTTTTTGTAAAATCTGTTTACGTTATCTATTATCAATTTCAGGTTTGTCACAAAATCAGGGCTTATATCCTGATAAGCTCCGCTCGTCTCACGCTCGGAAATCTTCAGCTCCTTCGGCAATAATTTCACTTTATCGAATTTCCGCGTATATTTAATGACCGCGTCGTCTCCGCGAAGCCTCACGTCTTCTATTATTTTCTCGACGCTTGAGGCGATCCTCCTGTATTTTATCAGGTTCCTGGATTGCAGCTTCGCAAATTGTTTGCCCGTAGTCTTTATTACCTTCATTTTCTCAGTTCCTCCTGAACGATACCGCGAACAGCGTTAATGGCCTCGCCTAATCTGTTTACATCCTTGCCGCCGGCCTGGGCAAAATCCGGCCTTCCGCCTCCCGAGCCGCCCACGATCTGCGACACCTTATTTATCACATCTTTTGCGTCAATCCCCCTGTCTACGACATCTTTAGTGACGGCGCATACAAGGGCGACTTTAGCGTCAGCCTCCGAGCCGAGGACTATAACGGAAGATCCTATTTTCTTCCTGATGCTGTCGGCGGTAGCGCGAAGAGTGGGTATGTCCATATTTTCCATGCGCGCGGATAGCACCTTTACGCCGTCTATTTCCTGAGAATCCTTTGTCAGATTGTCTATATTTACCGCCGCGCGTCCGCTTTTCAGGTTTGAAACCTCCTTTTCGAGGTTTTTTATCTTTGATGCGGCGTCCCTCGCCGCCTTTACAACGTCTCTTTTTGAGGTCTTAAGAGCCGTGGCTATATCGGCGATAATCTCTTCGTCCTTCTTTAAATCTTTATAAGCCGCTCTACCCGTAACGGCCTCTATACGCCTTATACCGCCGGCTATCGAGCTTTCGCTGATTATTCTGAATAAGCCTATCTCGCCGGTATAATCGAGATGCGTCCCGCCGCAGAGTTCCTTGGAATAATCTCCCGCGGATATCATGCGGACCTTCCGGCCGTATTTTTCTCCGAAGAGCGCTATTGCCCCGCGCTTCTTAGCTTCCTCCATCTTTAAATGTTCGGCCTTCACCTTGAGGTTTTTCCTTATCAGCTCGTTGACGGCCTCCTCGATCCTGTCAAGCCTCCGCCGCGAGACGGCCTTAAAATGGGTGAAATCAAACCTCAGCCTGTCTCTGGCCACTAAAGAGCCGGACTGCTTCACATGTTTGCCCAAGACTTTGCGCAATGTATAATGTAAAAGATGCGTGGCAGTGTGATTCCTGGCTATATCTAACCGCGAATCCTTATCTACGACCGCTTTCACCTTACCCTTTTCTTTTATGCTGCCTTTAGCAACCTTGCATAAATGCACAATAATGCCTCCTAATTTCTTTGCGTCTTTCACTCCAAGTTTTGCGGCCCTCGCAAGGATCTCTCCCGAATCCCCTATCTGGCCGCCGGACTCGCCGTAAAAAGGCGTCTTATCAAGTATCAACTCAATGCTATCTCCCGCTTTCGCCTTTTTTACTCTTTTTCCGGAGCTGACAATGGCCAAGACAGTCGCGCTCGCTTCGCATCTTTCATAGCCCACAAAAGAAGTGGGTTTTAAGGTCTCCGAAAGTTTTTTTAAGGTATCCTCGTCCTTTGGGTCGTCGAATATCGAGGTCTTCATCTTACTTTTTGACCTTGCCAATTTTCTTTGCCCCTCCATCGCCTTATCAAACCCGTCCCTATCTATCGAAAGCTGTTCTGATTCCGCCAGCTCTTTCGTCAATTCCACCGGAAAGCCGTAGGTGTCGTATAACCTGAAAACGTCTTTTCCCGAAACAACGTTTTTATTTTTATCCTTAAGGCCGGCAATGATGCCTTCAAGAACCCTCGTGCCCTCTTCCAGCGTATTCTGAAACCTTTTTTCTTCGCTCAAAACGACATCGGCTATTCCCTCTCTCATCGTCTCAAGCTCGGGATAAGGGCTTCTCATGACTTTTGTCACAGAAGGCACAAGTTTGTATAAAAACGGGAGCTCTATCCCTAATTCTTTTCCGAGCCTGAAAGCCCTCCTTATGAGCATCCTCTCTACGTAGCCCCTCTCTTCGTTGGAAGGCAGTATGGCGTCGCCTATCATAAAGCACACGGCGCGTATATGGTCGGCGACGGCGTTGATCCGGAAATCCTCTTCCGCCTCTTTTCCGCCGCAGAGCCGGCGGATATTGTCCACTATCGGAGAAAACAGGTCTGTGTTGAAATTGTTCGCCGCGCCCTGCATAACGGCCGCCATCCTCTCCAGGCCCATACCCGTATCTATATTCTTGTTTTTCAGCGGAATAAGGTTATTCCTGCCCGACCTGTTAAACTGCGTAAAGACCAGGTTCCAGACCTCGACGAACCTGTCGCAGCTGCAGGACGGCTCGCAGTTTTTTGCGCGGCATCCTACCTCTTCGCCGCGGTCGTAGAATATCTCGCTGCAAGGGCCGCAGGGCCCGTCCGGCCCGTTTTGAGGCGCGTCTGCAGGCCAAAAATTATCGTGCGCTCCGTACCGCTTTATCCTCTCCTCCGGGACCTTTATATCGTCTTTCCATACCGCGTACGCCTCATCGTCGTCCTCATAAACCGAGACCCAGAACCTGCCGGCCTCGAGCTTCATCTCCTCAGTCATACACTGCCAGGCCAACCTAATGGCATCTTTCTTGAAGTAGTCCCCGAAGGAAAAATTACCGAGCATCTCGAAAAAGGTGTGGTGGCCGGATGTCCTGCCGACCTTATCAAGGTCGCCTGTCCTCAGGCACTTCTGGCAGGTAGCGGCGCGCGCGAACGTGACGTTTGCGCCCATGAACTGGTCCTTAAACTGGTTCATGCCTGCTGAGGTAAAGAGGACGGTAGGATCGTCGGCGGGGACTAATGAATCACTGGCCATAACCTTATGTTTTTTCGATTCGAAAAACTTCAGAAACTTTGCCCTTATCTCATCGGATGTCATAAAACCTATATGATTCCCTTTTTATTATTTTACCTGGGAAAGCTTTTCCGCTATGGCGTTGAATTTATCGGCGATTTCATCTATCACGTCGGTCTTTCTAAAACGCAGGCGTTCGATCTTTTCCCCTTTAAGGAGCTTGTCCATGCTTTGCTCAAGTTTATAAAGCGGGCCGGCGATATGATGGGTTACCCTTATACCCAAAAAAAGCAATAGGAGTATCCACGCGATAAGAAATACCCCTATGCTCAATATGGAAAAATTCAATATGCTCTGTATATAAGGGTCCGATATTACGGACTCGCCCAGGATCCTCTGGATAAACGAAAGATACCTTTTGTTTACGATATAAAAAAGGGCGCCGAGCATTATAGTCGGGATGGCCGTCTCTATCAATAAAAGCCACGTAAATTGCATCTGGATTTTTCTGTTGACAAGATACAGCCTGCGCCTATTTCTTACGCTTCTCATCTCGCACCTCTTTCGTTAGTCTTCTTTTAGTACGGCATACCCCTTATCCGTCAGGACTAGAACGCTTCCGCCGGCCTTCCTAGCCACATTATTATAATCCTCGGTATTACGAATGACTGCCTTATCTATCTCTTTTATAACAAAACCCCTTCTCAGGCCGGCATCATAGGCCGGGCTGTCAGCGTCTACATCCAGGATCAAAACTCCCGGCTGTTTTTTCACTCCGTATTTCCGGGCGCTTTGGTCAGTAATCTCGCCGACCGTCAGGCCCCGCCATTTCTCGGCTTCGGGCGCTTCCGCTGCTTCTTCTTCGGGGATCTCTCCCTCAGCAAGGGCCTCTTCCGAAGGCCTCTCGCCTATCACGACAGTCAGCGCTATTTCCTTTCCGTCCCTTATTATGCCGACCTTTGATTTTTTATTGACCTCTGCTTCGCCGACATATTTCAGTAATGCCTGGAGGCTGTCGACCACCTTGCCGTTAAGCGTCCTTAATATATCCCCTGTCTTCATACCGCCTTTATCGGCAGGGCTGTTTTCTATCACATCTATGACTATGACGCCCTTCCTGTCCTGGATATTAAAATATTCCGCCATGTCATACGATAATCCCTGGACCGTAACGCCGAGCCATCCGTAAAGCACTTTCCTTCCTTCGATGAGATCATCCAGGACCCATTTTACGGTATTCGCCGGGATGGCAAAGCCAACTCCCTGATAACCGCCCGTTGTGGAAAATATCGCGACATTAAGCCCTATAATGTTTCCGGCCAGGTCGCAAAGAGGGCCGCCGCTGTTGCCCGGATTTATCGCGGCGTCTGTCTGGATAAGGTCTATATAGTTCCTTCTCTCTGCGCCTCCGAGCGGAAGGGACCTGTGCAACGCGCTTATAACACCCACCGTAACGGTAGGGTTAGGGTTATTGACTACAAAGCCGAACGGGTTCCCTATGGCGACGACCCACTGCCCTGTCTTCACGGAATCCGAATCGCCGAATTTCGCTACGGGTAAGTCCGTGGCCTCTATTTTTATAACCGCCAGGTCGCTTCTCGGGTCTGAGCCTTTAACTTCAGCCTCAAATTTTCTTCCGTCGGGTAATATGGCCGTTATCTTACCGGCCCCGCCTATGACGTGCTCATTTGTAATGATATAGCCTTCTTTGTCTATTATTACGCCCGATCCCAGCCCTTGCTGCTTAAACTCGCGTTCCGGGGCCCGGCGCCCAAAAAAATCCCTGAAAAACTGCTCTGTGTCATCGTCAAAGAAACCCTTCGGCGGACCGAAATAAAATTGCCGCGCCGATACTTTATGCGTGGTCTCGGTGACTATGCTGACAACGGCCGGCCCTACGGTGTCGGCAACATTTACAAACGCGTCCTCCAGGCCCAATGCGTCTTTTTCGGATACTATGACCTCTGCGGGCTCTGTGGCTTCTTTTTCCGGAGACGCGGCCGGTTTTGAGAGCAAATTGGATCTGACAGCGATGCCCAATCCGATTATCACGCCTATGACTAAAAATGTTACAGCAGAACTGACTTTATGTCTTTTAATCCAGTTAAACATAACTACATACCTCACTAAATATCCGTGGTGGGGACGCTTTCCGAGTAAAGCTTTGACAAGGCCTGGAAAACGTCCCCAGACACGTTATAAATGGCTTTACTTTATTCTAGCTCTAACTTCTTTTTCCAGTTCCTGTAGGATCTTTGGGTTTTCTTTGAGATACAGCCGCGCGTTCTCTTTGCCCTGTCCTATCTTTTCCTCGCCGTATGATATCCAGGTCCCTGTCCGTTTGATGATGTCCAGACTCTCGGCCATATCCAGGGCGCCGCCGGCGCGCGATATGCCTTCATCATACATTATGTCAAATTCGGCCTTTTTGAATGGGGGCGCAACCTTACTTTTGACCACTTTTGCGCGCACCCTGTTGCCTACGACGTCATCGCCTTTTTTAAGAGACGCTATCCTCCTCAGGTCGATCCTTACGGAAGAATAGAATTTAAGGGCGCGGCCGCCTGTTGTCGTCTCAGGATTGCCGAACATGACGCCGATCTTCTCCCTTATCTGATTGATGAATATAACGCATGTCTTGGATTTGCTTATTATGGCTGTCAATTTCCTGAGCGCCTGGCTCATCAGCCTCGCCTGTAGGCCCATGTGCGACTGGCCCATCTCGCCTTCGATCTCCGCGCGCGGAGTAAGTGCCGCTACCGAGTCAATGGCAATCACATCAACCGCATTGCTCCTGACAAGTGTCTCCGTTATATCAAGCGCCTGCTCTCCTGTATCCGGCTGAGAGATCAAAAGGTTGTCCAAATTGACTCCTATTTTCTTTGCATACGTGGAATCAAACGCGTGCTCGGCATCTATGAATGCGGCCTGCCCGCCCTGTCTCTGCGCCTGCGCTATTATAGACAAGGTAAGAGTGGTCTTACCGCTTCCTTCCGGCCCGAATACCTCAATGACCCTGCCTCTGGGCACGCCTCCTATGCCAAGTGCCATATCGAGTGCGAGTGACCCCGTAGGCACAACAGGCACATCTGCCTTATATCCGGCATCAAGCTTCATTATAGAACCCCTGCCGAACTGTTTTTCGATCTGACTGATGGCCAGATCAAGGGCCTTCGCCTTATCGCCCTGCTCGATTTTCTTCTCATGCGTTTCTTTGACCTTTGCCATAATAATCCTCCCTATCATTTCAGTTTATGGAGATTTTATTATACATCCTGGGCTATATTTTGTAAAGGGAATATTTAGCGGGATCTTTTACTCCTCCCTTCACTATTATAGACGCGCGGCAAGGAAGATTTCTTTCATAGATCGCTCCCGGCAGCCATAAAAAACTCTTGTTTAAAACCCTCTATTAGTATATAATCAAATTATTATAAGAGGGATGAGATGGTAAAACAGGATCTAAGCGCGGAATTAATATCCATAGGAAGCGAGATACTCCTCGGCCACATAGTAAACACAAACTCATCGTTTCTGTCCGGGAAGCTTTCCGGAATGGGGATAGATGTCTTTTACCACTCTGTGGTCGGCGACAACCCTTCCCGGCTGTCAATCGCCTTGAAGAATGCTTTAAAGCGCTCGGATATAGTAATAACCACGGGCGGGCTCGGGCCTACGGTAGATGACATAACGATTTCCACAATATCAAAGGCGCTCTCGCGGCCTCTAATGTTAAACCGCAACATCGCCGAAAGCATAAAAAGGCATTTCAAAAGAAGGCATATAAAAATGCCTTCCATATGTACAAAACAGGCATTTTTGCCGAAAGGCGCATTGGCTATCGAAAATACGGTGGGTACGGCGCCCAGTTCTATAATAGAGTACGGGAACAAGACGATCGTGGCTTTGCCCGGCCCTCCCCGCGAACTGATACCCATCTTTGAAAAGGGCGTCATCCCCTATCTCAAAAGGAAATATAAGATACGGTCTATAATATTTACGCGCACCATAAGGACGACGGGGTTGCCTGAATCGGCCGTAAATAAAAAAATAAAAAGATTCCTTATGATGGGAGGCCCTGTCATGACAGGCATCTACGCCCGGCCCGGCGAGATCGACGTAAAGATCACGGCCAAAGCCGAAGATAAAAAAAAGGCGCTTGCCCGGATAGAAAAAATAAAAAGGAGATTGCTCGGCATTCTCGGGGATACGGTATACGGATTTGACGATGATACGCTGGAGGCAGCGGCAGGAAGGCTGCTTATCAAAAAAAGGATGTCCCTGTCCATAGCGGAATCCTGCACGGGCGGCCTTATCGCCGACCGCATCACAAACGTCCCGGGAAGTTCAAGATATTTCGACAGAGGAATAATAACCTATAGCAATAAGTCCAAAATAGCGGAGCTGGGCGTCGATAAAGAGTTGATTAAAAAATACGGCGCTGTCAGCCGCCCCGTCGCCTTGGCTATGGCCAAAGGCATGCTTAAAAAATCCGGGTCGGATATCGCTATAGCGGTCACCGGCATAGCGGGGCCGGCAGGCGGGAGGAAAAAGAAACCGGTGGGGCTTGTATATATTGCGCTGGCGCGGAAAGGAAAGGCGTTGTGCGTCGAACGGCATTTCGCCGGCAGCCGCCGCGATATCAAAAACCAAACCGCCACCGCCGCATTAGCTTTAATAATGGGGACAGACACCTATTTTCGTAGAAAATAGGTGTCTGTCCCCATTATTAATAGGTGTCTGTCCCCAAACTAATATGAATGAAAAGACGCGTTGTTTTATAGCAATCGAGCTGTCGCGGGAAATCAAGCAGGCCCTCGGGGCAATCCAGGACGAGCTCAAAAAGACCGTTGACGGCGTAAAGTGGGTAAGGCCGGATAATATACACCTCACCCTCAAGTTCCTGGGCCATATCGAAAAAGAGGTCGTCGAAAAAACAAAAGATATTTTAGGCAGGGCCGCCGGCAGGACAAAACCCTTTTTAATGAAGCTTTCATCTGTGGGCGCGTTCCCCGACCCGTCGCGGCCGCGTGTCATATGGATAGGTATAGACGAAAATAAAGAGCTCTCGTCCCTGGCGGGCCTTATCGAAGAAGAACTGGTTCCTCTGGGCATTGAAAAAGAATCCCGGCCCTTTCATTCGCATCTTACGCTGGCCCGGGTCAAATTTCTGAAAGATAAATCCTCGGTTAAAAATGCCTTTGCTTCCCTAGAAGTCCCTCCCGTAGAGATGACCGCATCAAAGATCACACTTTTTCAAAGCACGCTGAGGAGAGAAGGTCCTATCTATACGGTTTTGCACGAAGCAGGCTTTAAATCCCTATAAAAAATATCTCGCAAAACATCCCAAAACTGCTATGACCACATAAGAATACAAGGCCGCAACTATATCATCGGCCATAATCCCCCATGAACGGGGCAGGCCTTCCAGCCTTTTCGCCGGGTATGGTTTTAAAAAATCGAATAACCTGTAAAGTATAAAAGCGGTTATGAGATAGACCCTGTGCGGAGGAACCAAAAGAAAGAGTAAAAGAAGGCCGAATA
>JAUWWU010000032.1 GCA_030616695.1 Candidatus Omnitrophota bacterium
CTCCAAAAGAAAGGCCAGATTTGTCTGCGCGGTCTCAATAGCCAAAGGCGGCAAGGTGCTGGATGCGGTCAGCGGAACCTGTTTGGGCAGGATAGCTTTCAAGAATAGAGGCAGGACAGGGTTTGGCTACGACCCCGTATTTATATCGCCGAAATACGGGAAGACATTTGCCGAACTCGGGCCGAAGGTCAAGAATAAGATCAGCCATAGGTACAGGGCGCTCGAAAAGGCCAAAACCGCCATCAAAAGATTGCTGGACTTTTAGTGGTTTATTGAATATACTTACTTAAACAGGAGCTTATTAGTATTTAATACGGGGTGTAGCTCAGTTTGGCTTAGAGCGCTTGCTTTGGGAGCAAGAAGTCGCCAGTTCGAATCTGGCCACCCCGACCATAGGAGATGCGCCTGTCCCCATTCGGGAACCTGCGTACGAAGAGTTTCATAGATGCGCCTGTAGCTCCCCGCCTAAAATACGTTCTTAAAGGACGTACGGCGGGGCGAGTTCCGATAAGGCTGCTACAGTCGCAAAACAATACAAAAGAAATGCGCCTGTAGCTCAGTTGGATAGAGCAACTGCCTTTCAAAAAGGGAGCCTTCATAAGGAACACGAACTTATGAAGTGGATATGGCTATATGCAAGGACATCCTCTAAGTGGTGGAGGGCTACTTGCAGGCAACCCCGCCAGAGGCGGGAGAGTCCTCAGAGACTATACGCCATACACCTGAGACGGTGAAGACATAGTCCAGACCGCAATTCTGAAAAAAATCAGAAGCTGGAGCAATTCAGTGCGGTATGCTAAGCAGTGGGCCGGGGGTTCGACTCCCTCCAGGCGCGCCAGTTTCCTCCGAAGGAGGAATGGGACATTTCTCTTCCTGATAGTGTTTTTAATCATTGAGAAGTGTCCCACAAAGATGATACAGGATACATGAATGACGAAATGTGGTGGCTATAGTGTAATGGCAGCACAAGAGACTGTGGCTCTCTCAGAGCGGGTTCAAATCCCGTTAGCCACCCCAGTTTTCATTTATCGGTTAGGGTAGTGCGGGAGGATGTGCTTATGATATTGAATAACTTCCGGAAGAAAATAACCCCGGTTATATTACTACTAATTATAATATCCGCAGGTGCCTTTTCTGTCGAAAGAGGTTATGCCGCGCCGGCTAAGAAGAGAGCCGGAGGCCGGTTCTTTTATCCGGCACCGAAGCAAAGGGCTTCCAACCTTTTTGAGAAGAAGAACGTCAAATATCCCTTTACCTTCATAGTTTACGGTGATTCCAGGGAGCCGGCCGGTGACGAAAAAGACGCCTTGATCGCGCAGATCATAAGGGAAAGGCCTTCTTTTGTTTTGCATATGGGCGACTTTGTCCTTTACGGCGAAGAGCATCAGTGGAAGATATTCGATTTTTTTGGCGGCAGGATAATAGATAATGGCATCCCCATTTATCCCGTTCTCGGTAATCATGAATACCATACGAGGGAGAAGTCATACCCGTCCGATCCGGAGGAACAGCTCAGGCTTTATTTTAAGAGATTCAAATACGTTAAAAATAAGCGCTGGTATTCTTTCAGGTACGGCAACAGCCTGTTTTTAATCCTTGATACCAACACCGATTATTCACCGGAAAGCTATCAATATAAATGGCTGATGAAGGAACTAAAAGGAAAAGCGCCGACTTTTCTCTTTATAGCGCTTCATCACCCCCCTTATACAATGGAAGCATATAAAGTAACTCGCAAATCGGAAAAGTCTTTAGCCGAGATATTCGAAAGCTATAAGGAAAAGGGATTGCTCAAAGTCGATATTGTCTTTTCCGGCCATACGCATAATTACGAGAGGTATAAATACAACGGGATAAATTATGTAGTATCGGGAGGCGGCGGCGCCTCGCAGCACTCTATAGCCAGGAAGCCGGGTGACCTTTACGACAAGGCCGGCAAAAACTATCATTATTGCAGGATTACGGTTTCGAAGACTAACGCTACTTTTGAGATGATCCGCCTGAACGAAAATACCGGCGAATGGGAAATCGCCGATGGTTTTACACTCGCTAAGTAATAAAGAGAAACAGGGAGGAGCCATGCAAAGATTATTTACTATTTCACTGGCGATGCTATGTCTGCTTTTTACGACACTCGCCCATGCCGCATCGGATGATGTTTTGGGAGGTATGGCCAGAAAATTGAAGAGGGGCGCGATTAATACTTTTACCGGTATTATAGAGATCCCCGCCCAGATAACCAAGGGGTATAATGAGGGGTTTATGGGCGATAAGGAAAACAAATTACTGGGTCTGACATGCGGTATTCTTGAGGGATTTTGGCATGCCACCGGAAGGACCCTTTCCGGGATTACGGATATAGCCGGATTCTGGGCGGTAAATCCCGGAGATAATAAGGATGTGGGCATACCCCTTGATGCCGAATATCCCTGGGAAGAGGGCCGGTCTTACGAATACTTTAGCCCGAGTTTTACCGACGCGGCCATCGCGCCTACCGTCAACAAATTTTTAAGAGGCGCCGGTAATACGCTATTCGGATTTATGGAAGTCCCCAATCAGATCGGTAAGGGTATTTCCCTGAAGCCCGCTAAGTCAGGCGTCCTTAAGGGATTATGGTACTGGGCCAGCCGCGAGGTCTCCGGAGTTTCTGACCTGGTCACCGCGATATTTCCGAACCCCGAAGATACCGCAGGCGCCGCCTTTGACGAAAAATGGCCCTGGGATAAATCCGGCGATTGATTAACGATTGCAATTTATACGTTTCTTCAGGTATACTTTTTGCCAAACAGGGAGGTGCATTATGGCGGAAGAGAAATTGATCGGCAAGATAACGCATTATTTCGGAAAGCCGGGCGTAGGGATAATCAAACTTACCGACGCCTTAAAAGTAGGCGATACGGTCCATATTAAGGGCCATGCCTCGGATTTTACTCAGCCGGTCTCGTCCATGCAGATAGAGCACGCGGTCGTCAATGAAGGAAAAGCCGGGGATGCGGTAGGCATAAAAGTCGACCAGAAAGTCCATGAACACGACGAGGTCTATAAAGTCACAGATTGATATCAGCGTGAGAGCCCGGAGGCATAACCATATAAAAAAGGAGGTCGGATTATGATTATGTTAGTCAAGCTATTGGGTATAGTTATAGTGATTTTGACAGTTACATTCATAGTAAAGCCTGAGATAATGAAGCAATACATGGCTTTCTGGAAAGACAAAAAAAAGCTCTATATGGGGGGAGGCATAAGTATTTTACTGGGGATCCTTCTTTTGCTTGCGGCTCCGCAGTGCACACTTCCCCTTGTTGTGACTATAGTCGGTATCTGGGCCGTTGTTAAGGGCATTTTAATATTTGCCCTCGGCCCGCAAAAAATGATATCATGGATGGATACGCTGTCGGGAAAGCCGGTAGGGATTTTACGCCTGCTCGTGTCTATCTCTTTAGCCATCGGCATATTGCTCATATATTCCGCGTAAGATCCAGGTCTTTTAAACAAAGGAGGTAACGTGCTCAAAAGGTGTCAGGTATTGCTTTCAGAATGGCTTGCCGATCATATTAAAACTACGTCTGAAAAATATGATATGAGTTTTTCCGAAATAATCAGGCTGGCATTGTGCTTACAGATTGTCGGGTCGGTTTCAAAAGCCTATCCTCAATGCCGGCGCAAGCTGCATCTTGCCAGTGATGTCTTTGTTGACATTATAAGCAACAAGTTTGAGGGCAAAATCAACCAGGAAAAACTGCATAAACTTATATCACAGATCTACTTTGAAGGCCGGAAAGCCACAGAATGCAGTACCACCTGCGCAGAGGCAAACGCAAAGGGCAGGAAGACAAACGGGTGCCGATAAAATAGCGTTCGGACTGATGTAAGTGAGGAGGCGGTATGTATAGAGAGCAGATCAAAGTGCTGGATTGCACCATCCGGGACGGCGGGCTTATAAATAACCACGATTTTGACCGCGAATTTGTAAGGGAGACGTATAAAGCAATTTCGGCTGCGGGCGTGGATTACATGGAACTCGGGTATAAGAACTCCAAAGAGCTTTTTTCGTCCAAGGAGTACGGCCTATGGAAGTTCTGCGATGATGAAGAGATAAAGCAGGTTATCGACGGCATAGAATCCAGGACAAAGATCTCAGTCATGGTCGACGTAGGCCGCGTCAATATAGAAGACGTGAAGCCGAAAGCCGAAAGCCCCGTTGATATGATACGGACCGCTGCGTACGTTAAGGACATTGACAAGGCAATATATATGGCGAATCATTTTGCCGACAAGGGTTACGAGACGACCATAAATATCATGGCGATCTCCCGTGACCAGGGCACAGAACTGGAAGAGGCGCTTCATCAGATCGAGGAAGAGAGCAAGATAAACGTGCTCTATATTGTGGATAGTTTCGGGGCGCTCTATCAGGAACCGGTAGAGCACCTGGTGAAGTTATCCAGAAGTATTGTAAAGACAAAGGAGATAGGCTTTCACGGGCATAATCACCAGCAGCTGGCGTTCGGCAACACTATTGAAGCGATCATCCATAACGCCAATTATCTTGACGGCACTGTGTACGGGATAGGCCGCGCCGCCGGAAATTGCCCATTGGAACTGTTAATAGGGTTTTTAAAGAATCCCAAATTTGACATAAGGCCGGTCCTGGATTTGATATCCCAGGAGTTTATCCCTTTGAGGACCAAGATAGAATGGGGCTACATCATACCTTATGCCATAGCCGGGATGATGAACGAGCATCCCAAAGCGGCTATGGCTTTGCGCAAAAGCTCAAAAAAAGAAAATTACCGCGAGTTTTACGAGAGCTTAGCCGATACGGGGCTGGATTAAACAACATGGACGTGGATAAATTCAAAGAACTTCCCATCATGGGTATATTGCGCGGAGCCGGCGCGGAGATAATAGAGCCGCTTACAGAAGCGGTAATCTCCTCCGGCCTGAAGACTATTGAGATAGCCATGAATACTGCCGGCGCAGCTGAGTCGATCAGGCGAATGGTAAAGGCGGCCGGAAAGCAGCTTACGATAGGCGCCGGTACTGTGCTGACAAAGGATGCCCTGCATTCGGCTTTGGACGCCGGGGCTACATTTATTGTCTTACCTACGCTGGCCGCTGATGTTGTGAAATACTGTGCCAGGAAGAGAGTCCCTGTGTTTCCCGGGGCATTCACACCGCAGGAAATATACAATGCATGGCGCGCGGGGGCCACGATGGTAAAGGTATTCCCTGCCAAATTTTTCGGCGCCGGCTATATCAAGGAGATAAAAGGGCCGTTTAGCGATATAGAGCTTCTTGCCTGCGGCGGCGTTACTCCCGAGAATATAGGATCGTTTTTTTCGGCAGGCGCATCCGCCGTTGCTTTTGGCGGTAGTGTTTTTAAAAAAGAATGGCTTGCCGGAAGAGAGTTTTCGCATATGAAGGAAAGCATAAAAAATCTGATAACAGAGTTTAGGAGAAGGTAGTTTAAATTAGAAGAGATATTAAAAAACGCCATAAGAAATGGATTTCGGCTTTTTGCCTGGTTCTGTTATTTTTCTTCCTCGCAGGTTGTGCCAGGGAGGCTAAGGAAAAAGAGCTCGAGAGTCTTACTATTGCCTTTCAACAATGGACGGGGACTGCCGGAGACATCCGGAAGATCCGCGATATCACAAAGGCGGAGGTTATTACGGCGGACGTCGGCCATGAGACAGAGCTTGTCCGCCACGACACTGCCAATATCAGGAATGAGTTGAGAAAGATCATAGAAATAAGGCGTAAATAAGGAAAATCGCATGCTTGGTATAGATTTCGGCGATACCCTGAAAAAACTGGGGTTAAGCGCGGCCATAGAGATCATTAAAAGACAAAAGAGGATATTAATAAGCGATACTACCTTAAGGGACGGAGAGCAGGCGCCGGGCGCCGGTTTGAACGTAGAAAAGAAGCTGGCCATCGCACAGCAGCTGGATAAACTCGGAGTGGATTGCATAGAAGCGGGTTTTCCCGCTTCGAGCAAGGAAGATTTTGAGGCATGCAGGCTTATTTCCGCCAATGTCAAAAGGCCGATGATCTCGGCGCTTTCAAGGTGCCATAAGACGGATATAAAACTCGCAGCCGAGTCTCTGGGAAATGCCGGGCATTGGAGCATCTCTTTGTTTTTGGGGACCTCACCCATATTGCGTAAATACAGTCTGAATAAGTCCAAAGAAGAGGTCATAGAAACCCTCAAAGATGCGATAAAATTTGCAAAGGGATTTACGAATAACCTGGCTTTTGGGGCAGAAGACGCGACGCGCACGGAGCCGGAATTTTTATACAAAGTCTGTAAAGAGGCCTTAGATTCCGGCGCAGTAGTCATAGGGCTGCCCGACACAGTGGGGTGGCTCCTCCCGGAACAGGTGAAGAAGATGATAGAGGGAGTAAAGAAAAATGTCCCCGGCCTGAGAAAGGCCTTCCTGGCGACGCATTTTCATAATGACCTGGGATTGGCCGTAGCGAATAGTTTGGCCGCCGTTGAATGCGGCGCAAATATCGTCCAGTGCACGATAAACGGGCTGGGCGAACGAGCAGGCAATGCCTCTTTGGAAGAATTGGTCATGGCTCTTAAAACAAGGAAAGATTATTATAAAGCCGCCCTGAATATCGACGCCAGGCAATTTTTTAAGACAAGTAAACTTGTGGAGGAGTTGACGGGTATTAAAGTGTCTCCCAATAAGCCTATCGTAGGCCGGAATGTCTTTGCCAGCGAGGCGGGCATTCATCAGGCGGCCCTTCTTAGAAGCAGGGCCACTTACCAGATCCTTAAACCGGAAGACGTTGGGCAGGAAGGGATCACGCTGGTTTTAGGCAGGCATTCCGGAAAGCACGCCGTCTATGACCGCTTGCATAAGCTGGGTTATAGGCTTGCGGCGGAAAGAGACGAAAATAAGCTGGAGGAGATCTATCAAAGATTTAAGGAGATAGCGGTGACCAAAAAAGAGGTAAGCGACGGAGAGCTCGCCGGTATTGCCAGCGAGGTCTTGGAGGGAAAGTGAGATGCAGACCTTTGATTCCATCGTAAAAAGGGCAAGCGTCAGGGAATATCAGTCAAAGCCGGTTCCGAAAGATCTATTGGAAAAACTGGTTGATGCCGGCAGGCGCGCGCCTACGGCAAGGGCAGTCGAGCCGTGGGAATTTGTGGTGATAACCCGGAAAGAGACCCTGCAAAAACTGGGCCAAATAGCCACTTCGGGCAGTTTTATTAAAGGCGCTGCCGCCTGCATAGCCGTATTTAGCAAGGATACCAAATATTACCTTGAGGACGGGTGTGCTGCCACCGAGAACATCTTGCTTGCCGCCGCAGAGCTTGGTTTGGGCGCATGCTGGGTAGCGGGTGATAAAAAGCCCTATGCGGGTGAGGTCACAGGATTTCTGGGGGCGTCTTCGGACTTTAAATTGGTAAGCATGATATCTCTTGGCTGGCCGAAAGAAGAGGCGGAACAGGCCAAGAACCGTAAGTTAGAAGACGTAATGCACTGGGAAAGGTTTTAGCATGAAGGCCGTGGCACAGCGCGTGAAGAGCGCAAAGGTAAAGGTAAATGGGAAAGACGCAGCTGAAATAAAACGCGGCTTATTGCTTCTTGTCGGCGTAGGCAAAGGCGACAGCGAAGAGGATATCGGCCGCCTTGCCAGGAAAATTATAAACCTGCGCATATTTGACGATGCAGAGGGTAAGATGAATTTAGATATAAAGCAGGTCGGAGGGCAGGTCTTAAGCGTTCCGCAATTCACCCTCTACGCAGATACTCGGAAAGGAAACCGTCCCGGATTTGATTCAGCCGCAACGCCCGAGACGGCAAAGAAATATTGGGAAAGGTTCAATATACTGCTTAAAGATAACGGTATAGACGTAAAGGAGGGTGTTTTCGGCGAGCACATGGAAGTAGAATTGACAAATGACGGCCCCGTTACGATTGTATTATAGAAAAACATTTTAGATAAGGACAGATGTTATGGACATAGAGGAAAGATGGAAAAAGGCGCTTGAGAAGACCGAGATCATAAGGCCACGCATACAGGAACTTTTGACTTTTTCCGCCACAAACCTGCCCTATATATTCCTGTCGGAATCATCGATTAATATAGGCGATAGCGTCGTCAGGAAGGGCGAGGTACTTATCGAGAAAGCGTCTTTAATACTTCCGTTAGGGCTGCCTCAATTTGAGGGATTTAAG
>JAUWWU010000047.1 GCA_030616695.1 Candidatus Omnitrophota bacterium
AGGCCCTTACAAGCGCCGCGCGCGCGAAAATATCCAGAATATCGGAATTCGCCGAGCGCTCAAGCCGCCGTTTAAAAAAACTTATGGTTGAAGACGAAAAGGCATATTCACGGTTGTCAAGGGCGCTTGCGAAAAAGGCGGCAAACAAAACAAGGCTTTATAAAAACGCGGCTGCTGTACCTTTAGAGGCCTGCGTTGTGATTCAGAAAGCCCTCAAGAAATGCGAAGAGCTCTCGGTGTACCGCAAGGCATCTATTGCTTCGGACCTCGTTGAGGCGGCGCTTATCCTGGAAGCAGCCTTTTTATCGGCAAAACTTAATGTTGAGATTAATCTCGACGGCATAAAAGATATCATATATACTAGGAAGGTGAGGAAGGCGCTTTCAGGACTCAGCGCCTCTGTAGGGGACAGACACCTATTTTTCCACAGGTAAAAATAGGTGTCTGTCCCCACAGGTAAGGGAGTTACGATGGCAGCGATCATAATAGACGGGACTAAGATCGCCGATAAAATAAAACGGGCCGTAAGCCGCGACCTCAAAAAGATACGGCAAAGCCGCGGTGACGTCCTAAAATTAGCGGCCCTGCAAATAGGCGGAAGCCCATCCTCCGAAATCTACCTGAAGGCACAGCGAAGGCTGGCAGGCAAGCTCGGCATAAGGTATTGTGTAAAGACTTTAAAACGTAATGCCTCTCAAGCCGCGGCCGAACGGGCGATAACCGGATTAAACGGCGATAAAACAGTTACGGGCATCATTGTCCATACGCCCGTGCCGAAACATATAGATATCAAAAGGCTGTTCGCTAAGATTGCGCCCGGTAAAGACGTTGAAGGGCTCAATCCGGCTAATACCGGCAAATTGGTTTATGCGAACTGGGTGGTTGCGCCTTGCACCGCTAAAGCATGTTTAAGGCTTATAGATTCTACGGGAGTAAGCCTCAACGGTAAAGAAGCCGTTATAGTCGGGCATTCCGAGATTGTGGGGAAACCTTTATCGTTGATGCTATTGTCGAGGATGGCCACTACGACAGTCTGCCATATCGGGACATACCGCAAGGGACTGCTTAAAGACCATGTGCGGCGCGGCGAAATACTTGTGGTCTCGGTAGGCAAGCGCTGCCTCATAAAAGGCGATTGGATCCGTAAGGGGGCCGTCGTTATAGATGTGGGGATTAATAGGTATAAAGGCGGGGTGGCCGGTGATGTGGATTTTGATGGCGCAAAGAAAAAGGCGTCCTATATCACGCCTGTGCCCGGCGGCGTCGGACCTTTGACAGCGGTTACGTTAATGGAAAATTTAGTCGCATTATACAAAAATGCGAAAGGTTCTAAAAAGTGAACTTCTCCGAGAAACTTCAATCAAAAAAATTTATAATTACCAGTGAAATAGGGCCTCCGAAAGGCGTAGATGTGGAGAAGCACCTAAAAGACGCTGACAGGGCCAAGGGCCGGGTCGATGCTATCAATGTCACCGACCTGCAGAGTTCGGTGATGCGCCTGGGGTCTCTTGCTTTCAGCCAACTGCTTATTAATAGAGGCATAGAGCCGATATACCAGCTGACTTGCCGGGATAGAAACCGGCTGGCCCTGCAATCAGACTTACTGTCGGCTTACATCCTGGGCATTCGTAACGTGCTGCTGTTGACGGGGGATCATCCGTCGCTTGGCGACCATCCTCAGGCAAAGCCGGTGTATGACCTTGACTCCGTGACCCTTATAAAAGCGGCCAAATGCCTTGAGGAGGGAAAAGACCTGGCCGGCAAAAAACTTAAAGGCTCGCCGCGTTTCTGCCTGGGAGCCGCCGTAAATCCCGGCGCAGAGCCGCTTGAAGCCGAGATAATAAAGATGAAGAAAAAAATCAAAGCAGGCGCCGAATTTTTTCAGACACAAGCAGTCTTTAATATCAAACTCTTTAAAAGCTTCATGGAACAGGTAAAGGGCTTCGGCGTCCCTGTCATAGCGGGTATCCTCATCCTCAAGACGGCGGAGACCGCGCGCTATTTGAACGAACATGTGCCCGGCGTATTCGTGCCGGATGATATCATCGCGGAAATGGAAAAGGCCGAAGACGCAGGCAAAAAATCCATAGAAATAGCCGCGAGGCTTGCCGGGGAAATCAAGGCCGTTGCCGCCGGCATCCATATAATGGCGATAGGCATGAACGAAAAGGTTCCGCTGTTTCTTGACGCCGCTAAACTTTAAATAGAGTTACGGGTATGGAAAAGGTCGCGATCCGGCATATTCAGCAGAAAAAAGCAACCGGCAAAAAGATCACCATGCTGACCGCCTATGACTATTTTATGGCAAAGCTGGTGGATGAGGCCGGCATAGACGCTATACTGATAGGCGACTCCCTGGGCATGGTCATCTTGGGCTACCAATCCACAACCCAGGTCACGATGAACGATATGATACGCCACGCGATGGCGGTGAGGCGCGGAGCCAAAAGGGCGCTTATCATAGGAGATATGCCGTATAAATCTTTTGACACGTCCGATAAGGCCGTAGCGAATGCAAGGCGTTTTATAAAAGAGGCCGGTTGTGACGCGGTGAAGCTGGAAGGCGAATCCCGCCGGGCCGCTTCCGCTATAATAAAAGACGGGATTCCCGTCCTGGGCCACTTAGGGCTCACTCCCCAGACTGCTTCTGAATTCAAGGTCCAAGGGAAAGATGCCGAAAGCGCCAAAGGTATATTAAATGCCTCACTGGGCCTGGAAGGGACCGGCTGTTTCGCAATCGTATTGGAATGCGTGCCGGCTAAACTGGCTGCAACGATAACTTCGAAGCTGTCCATCCCTACAATCGGCATAGGCGCGGGCCCGCAATGCGACGGTCAGGTGCTTGTACTTAACGATATACTGGGCCTGTTCGACAGGTTTGCGCCGAGATTCGTCAAAAGGTACGCGGACCTGGGCGATGCGGCAAAAAAGGCGATAGCGGCATTTAAAGATGACGTGGAAACGGGTAAATTTCCGGGAAGCGAACATAGCTTTAAGATGAAAAAGGAAGAACTGGAGAAGTTAAAATGCGAATAGCTATTATAGGTCCGAGTGCTTTAGGCGTGTTGTTAGCCGCGAGTTTAGCGCGCGCAAAGAACGAAGTTTGGCTGTTGGACAATGACGCGAAAAGGGCCAAGAAATTATCCGCCGAAGGCATAAAACTGGAAGGTTTAAGCGGAAGCTATAGAGCCAAGGTCAACGCCACCGCAAATGCGAAGGAAATTGAGAAGCCGGAAGCGGTTTTTGTCTGCACTAAATCCTATGATACGGAAAACGCCTTAAAGGGGGCGAAGAACTTATTGGACGAAAATACATATGTCATCAGCCTTCAGGACGGTGTTGGAAACCTCCAGATGATAAATGAATTCGTGAATACAGGCAGTACATTAGGGGGCGTCACTTCCCAGGGCGCGGCCATGATAGAAGACGGCCACGTAAGGCATACATCCAGAGGCGATACGATAATAGGGCAGGAAAACGGGAAGGTCATGGGCGCCATAAGGGAGATATCGTCAGTCCTAAATAAAGCAAATTTCCCTACGAAAGTCACTAAGGACATAAACTCTGTAATATGGGGCAAGCTTATTATAGATGCCAGCATAAATGCGTTGAGTGCCGTTACCAGGCTTAGAAGCGGGGCGCTTGTAAAAAATGAATACACCAGGGAGATTATGCGGCGCACCGTATCGGAGGCAGCCAAGGTAGCAAAGCGAAAAAAGGTTAAGCTTACATATGACGACCCCATACAGAAGGTGGAGGCGGTCTGTAAGGCAACGGCTGACAGCAGCTCTTCCATGCTGGAAGATGTCCTCAACCGCAGGCCAACGGAGATTGACTCCACAAACGGAGCCATAATAAGGCAGGCAAAAAGCCTGAATATCAAAACCCCGACGAACGAGATGCTCGTAGAGCTCGTCAAGGGGATCGAATCGAATTACAAAGGTTTAGTAGTATAGAGGGCTTAAACATGTTTATCAAGATCGGAGAAAGAATAAACAGCTCGAGGCCGCCGATAGCCCGGGCATTGCGCTCAAAAGACGAGGCATTCATAAGAAAAGAGGCAAGGCTGCAAAAAGAGGCGGGAGCTGCCATGCTGGACATAAACTGCGCGGTTGACTCTAAAGACGAGGCCCGCGACATGGAATGGCTGGCAGGGATAGTCCAGAAGGAGACAGGGCTGCCACTTTCCATAGACAGCCCGAACCCTAAAGCCATAGAGGCCGGCCTCCGCAAGCACAAGGGGAAGGCGTTAGTAAATTCCGTGACTGTGGAAAAAGGCAGGGCTGATTCTATCCTGCCCTTTGTAAAAAAATATAACGCTCAAGTTATTATCCTGACAATGGACGAGAAGGGGATGCCGGCGACTGCCGGTGATAGGGCAAGCCTGGCCGAAAGGGCGCTAAAGCTGGCCGAAGGCCATCATATATCAAAACAAGATATTTATATAGACCCTCTCATCAGGCCGATAAGCAGCGAACAAAAGCAGGCATTTGAGGTCATTGAAAGCGTCAAACTTATTAAAGCGAAATACGGCCTCAAAGTTATATGCGGCTTAAGCAACGTCTCCTTCGGCCTGCCTGAAAGAAGCACGCTGAATTCGGTATTTCTGGCCATGATGCTGGGCGCCGGCCTGGACGCAGCCATACTGGACCCGACCGACAAAAAGATAAAGGCCGTCTTAAGGGCATCGGATGCGCTTCTGGCCGGAGACGATTTCTGCAAGGAATACCTAAAAAGCTACAGGTCCGGGGAACTGAAATAAAATGGCGAAAAAGACAAAAAGGATATTTATAGCAGCCACGCGGCAGAACGACGGCAAGACCACTGTTTCACTCGGCCTTATAGCGGTGCTCCAAAAGCGCCATGACGCCATCGGATTTATCAAGCCCATAGGGCAAAGATACCTTATCGAAAACGGGCTGAAAGTCGACGAGGATTCTATCCTTATCGAGGCCCTATGCAACCTTCAGGGCAGCCTGAAAGACATGAGCCCCATCGCGGTAGAGAAGGGCTTCACGGAACAGTACATACTGCGCCCCAGAAAGACGGCTCTCAGGAAAAAGATAAAGGTCGCGTTTAAAAATGTCTCACAGGCAAAGGACGTGGTTGTCATAGAAGGGACAGGGCACGCCGGAGTCGGGTCATGCTTTGACCTTTCTAATGCCCTTGTCGCAAAGATGCTCGATTCAAAAGTCGTCCTGATAGCTTCCGGCGGCATAGGAAGGCCTATAGACGAGATACTGCTAAACGCCGCCCTGTTTGAAAAAAAAGGCGTGGAGATCGCCGGCGTCATCATAAACAAGGTCATCAAAGAAAAATACAGCAAGGTAAATAAACTTGTAAGGAAGGGCCTCAAAAGGAACGGCATAGACGTAATAGGCATAATGCCGTTTCAAAAGACGCTGTCCTCTCCCACTATCGGCGAGATATCCGAGGAATTAAAGGTCGATTTTATACACGGCCGGATGAACGCGCACAACGTCGTAAATAACGTATTGGTGGGCGCCATGAAGCCCCACGAGGCATGGAATTACGTAGAAGAAGGCAGCCTCATAATAACGTCGGGGGACAGGGAAGATATGATACTTATGGCGATGAGCTCCTTTCTTCTTCATTCCAAGGCAACGTCGCGCGTGGCAGGCATTCTCCTTACGGGCGGCATAACGCCGCATAAGAGCATCAACGCCCTCATAGAAAAAAGCGGTGTCCCCGTTCTCATGTCGCAGGACGACACTTATAAAGTGGCCTCGAATATACACGACCTTGTCGTGAAGATAAAACCCAGCGACACCGTCAAGGCCGAAACGGCGATCAAGATGGTCGAAAAATATATAGACATAGACCTTCTTATTAAAAAGATGGCATGAAGAGAAGCTCGCCCTTAATAACCCTCCTTATTTTTTCTCTGGTCTTTTCCGGTTGTTCCGGCAGGCAATCCGACAGACGGGCGCGTTTCTATATGGGCACGACCATGGAATTCAATATCGCCTGTTCGGATAAAAGTGCGTCTTTAGTAAAAGAGGCGGCGGATATGGCCGAATCAAGGATATCCGCGCTTGAGGGATTGCTCTCCATATTCGATGGGTCGAGCGTAGTATCAAAAATAAACAGCGATAATAAAAAAAGAGTTGTCAAGGTACCCCTAGAGTTATTCCGGCTCGTAGAAAGGGCAAAAGAGTATCACGCATTGACCGAAGGCGCTTTTGATATCACCATAGAACCCCTTACCGAGATATGGGGTTTCGGGCCGGAGAAAAGGACAGTGCCGGATACTCAAGCCATATCCGGGATACTGCCGTATGTGGGCCTCGACAAAATAAGGCTCGATGACAAAAATAAAACGCTCATTTTTGATGACCCCAGGGTCCGCATGGATTTCGGCGGCCTTGCCAAAGGGTATGCGGTGGACGAGGCGGTCAGGATATTTAAGGGCTACGGGATAACCGGCGGATTGGTCAACATGGGCGGAGACCTCTATTGCATGGGGGCAAATCCCGGCGGCAAGGACTGGTCTATCGGCATCAGGGACCCGGAAAACAAAAAAAAGGTTTTAGCGGTATTAAAAATCCGCGAGAAAGCAATAGCCACGTCCGGAAGTTATGAAAATTTTTATATATACAATGACAAAAAATATGCGCATGTCATCGACCCACGCTCCGGCCATACGGTGACAAACGACATAATGAGCGCTACAATAATAGCCGATGATTGCGCAACGGCTGACGCGTTAGCCACTGCCGTTTTTGTCATAGGCGAAAAGAAGGGCCTTGCCTTAATAGAAAGGCTCTCAGGCATCGAATGTTTTATTGTTACGGAAAAAGAGGGCGGGAAGCGCTGCGCGATGTCGAGCGGGATGGGGAATTACCTGAAATGAGACGCAAGAGGATCTTAGTCGCAATGAGCGGGGGCGTTGATTCGTCACTCGCCGCATACCTCTTAAAGCGAAATGGCTTCGAGGTAATAGGGGCCACTATGAAGCTATGGCCGAAAGAAGAGTGCGGTGCGGACCGCGGTCTTAAGGCCTGTTGCTCGCTTGAAGGCATTGAGGACGCAAGGCGTATTGCGGCAAGACTTAATATCCCGC
>JAUWWU010000042.1 GCA_030616695.1 Candidatus Omnitrophota bacterium
ATCGGGCAACCTTAGCAGGCCTAAGCAACCGAAAAGGTCAAATGCCAATCCCACTGTTATAAATATAAACCCTATTGTATTACTCATCGAAATCTCTGCCTTCTAAATATTTGGCAAGCGCCAATGTGCTTATAAAGCTCTGCAGGGCCCATGCTATCCCTATATCAAGGTACCAGCCCCTGCCGGTAGCTATGCTTAAAACTGCGCAAAAGCCCACGATAAGTATTCCGAACATATCTATAGCAACTATTCTATCGGGTGGCGTCGGCCCCATTATTATCCTATGGAGACATAGCGCAGAGCATAAGACAAGTATAAAAAAGGCCCTTTTTAAAAAGTTAAGATACGGAAGATCGGGGTAAATCAATATATCCGGAGGCCGTAATAATATTATGAAAAGTACGGCCAGGAGCGCTATCAACCCTATAATATAACGGATGATCTTATTCATCTTCATTCAAAAATCCTTGTCAATATCCTCTCGAACCTTTTCGCTATTTTTTCCGTGGCCCCTTCTATATCCTTGTCTTTTACGTTTATCCAGTGGACATAGAGAAAACCGCCGTCTCTATCAATATCGACGGTCAATGTCCCGGGAGTAAGCGTTATCGAGTTGGCGAGAAATGTCAGGCCCGTATCTGATTTAAGGGATGTCTTCACTTTTACTATCCCCGGCTTTATCGGTAAATTCGGATGGCTCACCCTGTAGGCTACGTCTATATTCGCCTTAAACATCTCCCAAAGGAAAATCGGGATGTAGTAAAGAAACCACAGGTATCTCTTCACGTGCTTTAGTAAATGCGGCCTCTGCACAAACATATCGCCCGTAATATATGAAACCAAAGCTGCTACAAAGACACCTACTATAAGGTGCTGCCAGTCCGGCACCCAGTTAAGCAGGCACCATACGAAAAACCCGAGTATAAATAAAATTATTCTACTCTTCACAATCCGAGGCTCCCGAAAATTGTATTTGCGTAATCCCTGCCCGCCGTCAACGCCTCCGTAGCGGCATTAAGGAAATTTCCCGACACAGCAGGTATTAAAAGCAACCCGCCGAAAATACATATTATGGCAAGGGCTATCATGGACAATCTCATAAATAGAGGCGGCTCCTTTATATCGTCCCATTTGGCTACATCCCGGCCGCTCAGCATGGCCTTTGATGGCGCGCCGAAAAATACGTTTTTCTGCACGGATATAAAATACGCGAGTGTCAATACGCTGACCAAGGCTGCCCAGAAGCCGTATCCTATATAACCGGCCTGGACCGCCGCGAATATGATAATAAGTTTGCTGAAGAATCCGTTAAAAGGCGGGACTCCGGCTATGGACATCGAAGCGATAAGCGAGGTCCACCCTGTAATCGGCAGTTTCTCCCTTAAGCCGCCCATCAAGCGCATGTCGCGCGTACCCGAGGCATATTCGATCGCGCCCGAATTAAGAAACAACAACGACTTAAAGACCGAATGATTAAAAAGATGAAAAAGCGCGCCCATGATAGCGAGAGGCGTCCCTATGCCTATTCCTAGAATTATATAGCCGACCTGGCTTATGGAACTGTATGCCAGGAGGCGTTTCAAATCCCATTGCCCCATAGCCAATAAAGCGCCGACGATCATGGATAATACGCCGAGCACCAAAAGTATATTTGTAAATTCTTTCGTTACACCGATGACATTATACAAGACCCTCACTATCGTGTATATGCCTAGAGATTTTATAAGAACCCCCGACAACATCGCGGATATAGGCGCGGGCGCCGAGGGGTGGGCATCGGGCAGCCAGGCGTGAAAAGGAACAAGCGCGGCTTTCAGGCCGAATCCCGCTATAAAGAGGATGCTGACGAACAACGTGATATTCCCTAAGCCTTTCTGCGCGAGCGTGAGTGATATATCGGCCATATTTAAGGTAGAGGTGTAACTATACATAAGCGCTATGCCTAAAAGGATGAAAAGCGAACCGACTGTGCCCATGACCATGTATTTAAAGGTGGCCTCGAGTTCTTCGTGCTCCGTCCCAAAAGCGACGAGGGCGTAACTTGCGACTGACGCTATCTCGAGAAATACAAAAAGATTGAACATATCGCCGCTTATGATCACTCCGTTCATGCCGGCGAGCATCAGTAAAAATAACGTGTAAAAACTCCATTTTGAGGTGAATTTCTCCATGTAATTGACCGAATACACAGTGCACAGAAACGCCACGAGATTGACGGTCACCAGCATAAAGGCCGCTAACCCATCGAGCACCATTGCTATCCCTATAGGCGGGACCCAGGAGCCCACTTTATATACGAAAATCCCGTTTTTCGCCACGGCAAAAACGGAAAATACCGACGCTATAAGGAGGGCTAAAGTCGCGAGATTCGCAAGTATGTCCGGCGCTCCCTTCATCTTTCTGCCGATAAGCAAATTTAAGAAAGCGGCCGCCAGAGGCAATATTACAAATAAAGTTACGAGATGGCTACCCATGAAGCTTCCTTATCTTGGTTATGTCAAACGTCCCGTATTTTTCGTAGATCCGAATAGCTATTGCGACCATCATAGCGGTCACTGCCAGGCCTATGACTATCGCCGTCAAAACCAGTGCCTGCGGCAGCGGATCGACCATGTTGGCTATGGCCTGGTCTTGCGAATATATGGGCGCGCGGCCGTCGATACGGTATCCCGCAAGGGCGAAGAAAAGGTTGACTGCGTATTCTGCGATTATTATACCTATGATGATCTTGATGAGATTTCTCTTCCTCAGGATGCAATAGATGCCTACTATGAATAAAATGAGGCATAGAAAATAAAGATACATCGCTTAACTCCCTTGCCGGGGGTCTTTACCGCCGGTTTTGAATTTTAGCAGAACGAGTATAACGAATATGGTAAATAAGCCGGCTCCTACCTTCATGCTGATAGCTATATTGCACAGCGGTATTATGCCGGCCGAGAAAAGCCGGAAGGCCTCTCCTTTATCCGTAAAGAAATTAAAGAAGAAATATCCCCCGGTGAAACCGAGTATCCCTATAGCTATAAAAAGTATGGCGCCCAGGCTTTCTAAGAGCGAGGCCTTTGCTTTAGAAAGTTTACTAAAAGCCGTTTCCTTGCCGTATGCCAGCATGATATGGATAAACGAAAGCGCTATAATGACACCCCCGGCAAACCCGCCGCCCGGAGAAACATGGCCGTGTAAAAGAATGTAGATACCGTAAAGCAGTATCAGCCCGACCGTAAGCCGCGTTATGGTCTTTACGATAAGGGTCATTCCCTTTTCTTGTCTTTTACTCCCACTCATCGCTTTCCTTAATTTCTTCGCCGACTTTTTTGCGGCCTATGCGCCTCATAATAGCCATAACGCCTATTACGGCGGTAAAAAGGATCGTCGCTTCTCCCAACGTATCATAGGCCCGGAAATCCAATATGACTGAAGCTACCAGGTTAGTCGCCCCTGTTTCTATCAAGCCCTGTTCCACGTAAAATGCGCCTACCTCCATAATAGGGTGCCCGAAAACCGGGAGGTCTTTCAGGGAAAAGTAACCAAGCGCCAAAAACACGATTACAAATACAACCGCCACAAGCGTATTAAAGAACCGTCTGCCTGTCGTCGAAAAAGGCAGGTCCTTCTTGAGCGTCGCCCTTATGAGGATTATCAAACACAATATCTCGACGACCAGCTGTGTTATTGCGAGGTCAGGTGCCTTTAAAACCAGAAATGCCAGCGACAGCGCCAGGCCGACGGCGCCGACTGTTACGATCGAAGAAAGGAGGTCTTTCATCTGGACAGCGGCGATCGCGCCTATTATCATCAGTATCAAAAGGATATATAGTATCATAACGCCCTCAATAGCAGAATAAAGAGAATAAGCATCCCTATAAGGCACCACGTAAGATATGTCGGAAGCACGCCGTTGTGTAAATATTGTAAAACGCCCGTAAATCCGGATGTAAGCCTGCGCCCCAGTTCGTATACATCAAATAATCCTTCTTTGGCCGACGCGTACATCCTTCCCAGGACCGGAATATCCTTGATGGTATTATAAAATTCCGTGCCCGTAGGCCTTGTTTCAACAGGCAGCACCTCTCCTCCGATAAAGGGCTCGGCCACCCTCGCTTTCTTTATTGCGCCCAGAAAATATATCAAAGCACCTACCGCAAACCCTGTAATAATAAGTACGGTCGCAAGGCCCGGTTGCCATAAACCTGCGTAAGAAACCCCTCCCGCGAGAGACGGTATGATAAAGTGTTTAAGCGGTATTACGAAAGCGAATATCCCGAAGACAATACAAAGGACGGCTAATACCGCCATAGGCAGCCACATAGAGACAGGGACCTCTTTAACCGTCCTATCTTTACCAACTCCCTCCTGCCCTAAAAACACGGCGTGCAATAACTTCATAAAGCTGGCGAGCGTAAGGGCGCTGCCAAACATAGCGGCCACGAGCCAGATAACCCATAACTTACCGCCTGTCTCGCCCAACTTTACTATACCCTGATACACCATCCACTTCGAGACAAAACCGTTAAACGGCGGGATGCCGGAAATCGCCAGCGAACTTACGAGGCAGCACAAAAATGTAATCGGCATAAAGCGCGCAATGCCTCCGAGTTTATCGAGGTCCGTCGTGCGCGCCTCTTTCTCGACAGCACCCGCGGTCAAAAAAAGCGTACATTTATATATGGCGTGATTTAGCATATGAAAAAGGCCTCCGGCGATGCCTATAGGATTTGCCGTTCCTATACCCAGCACCATATACCCTACCTGGCTTACCGCATGATAGGATAATAATTTTTTCATATTATGCTGCACCAGCGCCATCATGACGGCCGCGATGATCGTAACGGCTCCCACGATAAGCAAGAGGAGGCTCATGGCCGAATGTGCCTCTAGGAGAAAGATATCGAATGACAGCCGCGCCAGGAAATATATACCCAAAAGTTTATCCAGGCTCGCCGGAAGGAACGCCATTACGGGAAGAGGCGCAACCTCTGCGGAAGCGGGTATCCAGGTATGAAGCGGCATCGCGCCTGCCTTGGCGAATGCGCCGAGCGCAAGAAGAATAAACGCGTAAACGGCGAGCTTATTATCTATAAGTATAGGCGCCGCGTCCATTCGCATCGCGCCCGTAAGCTTCCATATTATTGCTATGCCCAGCAACATAAGCGCGTCTGTCCCGCCTATGATTATAAATGTCTTTTTGGCGGCCCCCTTTGCCTCTTCCCCGCCTATCGCTATTAAAAGATAAAGCGTTATTCCCAAAAACCCCCAGAAACCGATAAATAAAAGGAGATTGTTTGAAAGAACGGCCCCTATGGACGCTGCGATCGTGGCGAGTATATAAGCGTAATAATTCCCGATCTTCGCTTTTTCTTTCATGAAGGCGACGGAATAAAGTATTATGAGCGCGCCGAATAGGGCGATAAATAAGGATACAAACGCCGAAAGGCTGTCTATCCTCAAAAGTGAAGGATAGCCGAAGAGGCCCCAGCTCGTGGATTTTAGCCTGAACAGGCTATACGAGCCGGCCAAGGCGAAAACCGATACGGCCAGCGCAAAAATAGGTTTTATCTTGCGCGGCAAGATCCCGCATATAATGCTTGCGACAAATATTACAGATATAAGCAAAATGGGATTATTCAATTTTTCGCCCCATCCTCTCAGTCAGTTCCTTTTCCGAAAAACCCATTGTCCTGCCCAGATCCCACGTCTTGTGCTGCGAAAGGTGTATCATCTTCTGGGCATCAAAGACCGTTTTATTATTCCTGTGATCGATCGCCTGCAATCTCTCTGTGCAGCAATAACACGGGTCTATTGCCGCCAGTATAATAGTAGCATCGGCTATGGTCTCGCCGACAACCGTCTTTTTAAAACTCGGGAAATTCATAAACGTGGGGGCGCGCACCTTGTGCCTGACCGGCCGGTTTGTCCCGTCGCACCTTACCATATGAAAAACCTCTCCTCTCGGCGCTTCGTGGTGGCCGATGCCGTCGCCCGGAGAAACCTGTTTCACGTTCGCGTCTATGGGGCCGCCGGGCAGATTGTCCAGGCAATAGTTTACGATCTTCAAGGACTCGTACATCTCTAAAATCCTGACTACGGCTTTGGCAAAGACATCGCCTTCCCGGCACAATATCACGTCCCACTTCATCCTGTCATAAGTCGCGTAGGGTTCGTCCCTTCTCACATCTATATCGTATCCTGAAGCCCGTGCCGTAGGGCCGAGGACGCTGTAATCAACGGCGTCTTCTTTACTCAAAACACCTACGCCTTTAAGCCGCGCGGCCAGAACAGGGTCATCCAATACCGCGCCTTTAAACATATCTATAGCGGGGCGCAATTCATCATTCAGGACCTTCTTGTAATAAGGTATTTCGCTATCATCTATATCCCGCCTTACGCCGCCAACCTTCATCATGGCATAATTATTTCTATTGCCTGATATCGCCTCAAATACGTCAAGGATCGGTTCTCTGTACCTCCATGCCCACATAAAGACAGTGTTATATCCCAGAAAGTGCCCCGCTAACCCCAGCCATAGCATATGAGAATGCAGTCTCTCGAGTTCTCCGGTAATTGTGCGGATATAAAGCGCCCTTTCCGGGACCTTGATATCGTCTATCTCTTCAACGGCATTTACAAACGCGAAGGGATGGCTGGTGGAGCATATTCCGCATATCCTCTCCACCAGATAGGCGGACTGGTCAAAGCTTTTTGACTCGGAAAGTTTTTCTATACCCCGATGGTTCCACCCGATCCGGACGTCTATATCGACTACCCGTTCGCCGTCTACAATGAGCTTATAAAATTCCGGCTCTTCCTGTAACGGGTGATAAGGGCCTCTTGGGATAGTCACTTTATGGCTCATCAGCAAGGCTCCTGTTTGGAACTCAGTTTATAGTCTTTCCTGAGGGGGTATTTATTCTTAGGCCAATCATCCGGCAATAAAAGCGGCTTCATATCAGGGTGATTCTTGAATTCCACGCCGAAAAGTTCGTGTATTTCCCTTTCTATCCATTCCGCGCCTTTCATTACCGGCAATAAAGACTCGACTTTGCATTTTTTCTTCGGCGCATATATTCTTACCGTAACGATAAGCCCTATCCCGTCAAAATTAAAATGATACATTATTTCCACTTCTTCCGGGTGGTCGGCTGCCGTCGCGATATTAAAGCGCGCGCCCATGTCCTTAAAGATCAGGCGGGCGAAATCGACTAGATCCTTTTTATCTATATCAATGTAGATCCGGCCGGCGGATTTGTCGTAAAATCTTTTTATCCTGCCGTCAAATCTGTCTTTTATAGTTGTTACTACCTTGGTTCTATCCATTGGCTTTTACCTTATTTATAAGTTTTACGACGCCGTCTATGATCGCCTCCGGCTTCGGAGGGCAGCCCGGTATATAAGCGTCAACCGGGATAACCTTATCTAAGGGTTCTGCCTCTTCTACCATATAAGACTTTGAAAACATCCCGCGTCCGGCTGTACACGTCCCTACTGCAACAACAAGGCACG
>JAUWWU010000016.1 GCA_030616695.1 Candidatus Omnitrophota bacterium
ATAAATGACGGGTCTTCCGATAAAACATCTATTTTGGCAAGAGATGCGGGGTCTATGGTTATAGATCTTTCTTTTAACCTTGGCTATGGAAGCGCGCTACAGACGGGCTATAAATATGCTTTAAGGCGCGGGTATGAATATCTAATTCAGATAGATGGGGACGGTCAACATGATCCGGTAAGCATAAGGGCTCTATATGAAGAGATAATTAAAGGTGCAAATGACATAATAATAGGTTCAAGGTTTATGGAGAAAACCTACAATCCGTCTTTCATGAGAATCGCAGGAATTAAGTTTTTTGCCAAAATAGCCGAATATGTAACAAAACAAAAGTTTACTGACCCCACGTCCGGGTTCAGTGCGTTTAATAAAAATGCCATAAGGCTTTATTGTACAGATATATTTCCTTCCGATTTTCCGGATGTCGATGTCATAATAATGTCGAAAAAAGCAGGTCTTAAAATCAAAGAAATACCTGTAATAATGCGTTCACCCAAAACTGAAAAATCGATGCATTCGGGATTTAGGCCAATTTACTATGTTTTTAAGATGCTTTTATCAATCATCGTCACTATGTTGCGCAAAGATTAAGCCTTGTTTAATATTTGAGGAGGGGATATGATAATAAGACAAAAGATTTTTGCCATTTTGATAAGCCTTTTTCTTCTTGCGATTATTATCGAACTAGTAAGGCGCAAAAAACTTCGAGAAGAATTTTCATGGTTATGGCTACTGACGGGTTTTGTTATTATGTTTCTTTCTATCTGGGATGGTATTTTAATTAGAATAGCCCGTTTTATGGGTATAGTAGCCCCCGTGTCAACGATATTCTTTTTTGCTATTGCATTTATCTTTTCTATAGCACTTCATTTTTCTATAAGGATATCAAATCTCACCAACCAGGTAAAAAATCTTACACAGGAAATCGCCTTGTTTAAGAAACTGCTTGAAAAAGATAATCAATTTCTATGATGCAATTAGGCCAATAGGGGACGTTTCACTTTGCTGTAACCCATCAATAATAAAGAAGTTACAACAAGCCATTTTCCATTTTCACAGGGTTAAATCACAAAACTGGAAAAGGGCCACTTGTAACTTATTGTTATATAAGGGGTTAGGTTAAAGTGAAACGTCCCCTTATTTTTTTCACAAAACTGGAAAAGGGCCACTTGTAACTTATTGTTATATAAGGGGTTAGGTTAAAGTGAAACGTCCCCTTATTTTTTTCCTTTAGATCCTTCGGTTTATCCCCTCTGGGGACTCTCTTCGGTCGCTAACTCGGAATCAGGGAACAATCGCAACTATCCAAAAGCTGGCAATTTTCCCTTGACCTCGTTTATCTAACTCGGAATCAGGGAACAATCGCAACTATCCAAAAGCTGGCAATTTTCCCTTGACAATATAGATAAAAGCAGTATACTATATAGCACTGGAGATAAGATTAAATAAAGATATGCAGTAATATATAAAATAGATAAAACTAGATAAATATAGATAAAGTGACTTTTTGAGGGGTGATACAAGTGGAAGATGCATTCTTTACCGTGCAGGAATTGGCTCAATATCTCAGGATGAAACCCATCACTATTTATAAACATGCTTCCAGGGGCGAGCTGCCCGGTTTTAAGGTAGGGGCAACGTGGCGGTTTAAAAAGTCTTCCGTAGATAAGTGGATAGAGGAGCAGGAGAAGGGGATCGGAAAAAGGAAGCCGAATTGAAAAGTTGGGGGAGGCCTGTGCCCAGAATCTTGCTGGTAGATGAAAGAAAAGACATTCGGGATTTTATAGCCAGATTTTTTACCGAAAGAAATTTTGAAGTATCGGATGCCCCAAGCGGCGCCGATGCCATTACGGCCGTAAAAAAAGACAGGCCAGATATCGTTTTACTGGAACTGAAAATGGAAGACATGGACGGCATTGAGCTATTAAAACGTATAAGGAAGGTAAGGCCGGACACAAAAGTTATAGCGGTAAGCTGCGTGGACGACATAGAGGTAATGAGCGAGGCCAAACGGTTGGGCATTGTATCCTATCTTACGAAGCCGGTCATACTGAGCGAACTGATGGAGGTCGTATTAAAAAATCTCGGAACAGAGAGAAGGTTTTTTAGATTAAAGAAGAAGGTACCCCGGTAATGCGCGATATTAATGAAAATTATGCGGATTGGATAAAAGTACAGGGTTGGTTTTTTGCAAAGATTCTAAAGCATGAAAAAAAGGCCTCTCCCCAGTTAAAACCATTAGGCAGACACAGCGTAGCCACCGGATATCTCGCGCGTCAATCAGAGACGCCGAAAATCGATTACCAGAATACCCTATTCGATGCCTCAAGGAGCATGATACGCTTCAAAGAGCCCCGCCGCCTGATAAAGATGATAGACAGGATTATAAACGAAAAGGTCGGAGTTACGCATTCCGCCGTGCTGATTTACGATAATAACAAGTCATACGTCCTCATGGACAGCAGGGGCGCGGAGGGAAAGAAGATTCCGTCGGGCTACGTGCGGCTTGATTTTAAAAGCCCCCTCATAGAGTTATTTCGCAAGAAAAGAAACGATTATTTTTTTGAGAATAATGTCGTAAATTTCAGGGAGCTGACCTGGATACTCGAAAGCGGCCAACTTCTCACAAAAGACGTATATCTCCATAATAAGCTGAGGTCGGTGCTTAAGGAAATGGAATTGCTTGACGCGGAGGTGTGCATACCGTGCTTCGTCAAAAAGGAGCTGCTCGGTATATTGATATTGGGCAAGAAGAAGTCCGGACGGAGTTTTATACGGGAGGAGATGAGCCTTTTTGCGACCCTCGCCAATGACGCCGCAATGGCTCTTGCAAACGCCAGGCTTATAGATAACCTGCGGAAAAAGGTAGATGAGGTAGAGCATCTGTATGAGAGGGAGCATCAGCTTTTCATGAATACGTCTATCGCCCTTGCCAAGGCTATAGATGCCCGCGATATCTACACGCACGGCCACACCGAGAGGGTTACAAAATATTGCCTGACGATCGCGGGCGGACTACGCGGCGTGGCGGAACTGGAGCAAAAGAGGCGTTTTACCGAAGCCCTCCACATGACGGCGCTCCTGCACGACATAGGGAAGATAGGCATTCCCGATAAGATCCTCAATAAAAAAGGGAGACTGAACGCCGCCGAAAGAAAGATCGTGGAAACTCACCCCGAAATAGGCGCCTCCATCCTTTTGCCTATACAAGAGCTGAAAGAAGTCGCTATGTCGGTTCAATCGCATCAGGAATGGTATAACGGCAATGGTTATCCGAACGGCCTGAAAAGGGACGAGATACCTCTTATAGCCCGTATCGTGAGCATAGCCGATACGTTCGACGCCATAACCTCCGATAGGCCTTATAGAAAAAAGAAGAAGGCCGTCAAGGCAGTAGGCGAAATAAAAAAATATTCAGGAACGCAATTCGACCCGGAGATCGTGGATGTCTTCTCGGAGATGTACAAGGGGGGTAAGATTAATGGCGATAAATAATAGATAGCAGGCCTGACCACCGGAAACAGCATTAACCTTAAAGCCAAAAGCAAAAGGTGATTTTCTTGTTGACAAAAAATATCCGTTGTGTTAAATAATGGTATAGAAATAATTAAGATGAAATCAAGGATAAGAACACTAATATGTTAGTTAAAGATAAAGTTGCAATAGTAACAGGCGGCGCGAGAGGTATAGGAAAAGAGATAGCTCTTGCCTTCGCAAGGGAGGGCGCCGATATATGTATATGCGACGTAGAAGAAAAAAGCCTTGAAGAGGCGGTCAGGGAATTGAAATCCCTCGGCAGGGAGGCGATAGGGCTTAGGGTAGACGTGACAAATCTCTCGCAGGTCGAGGAGATGGTCCAAAAAGTCCTTGACAAATTTTCGAAAATCGATATACTCATCAACAATGCCGGCATAACCCGCGATAATCTTTTGCTCAGGATGAAAGAACAGGAATGGGACGCCGTCTTAAACGTAAACCTTAAAGGGACGTTTAATTGCACGAAGACGGTTTCCAAAATAATGGTCAAGCAGAGAAGCGGGAGGATCGTAAGCATAGCGTCGATAATAGGGTTAATAGGCAACGCCGGCCAATCGAATTACGCTGCATCGAAAGGCGGTATTATAAGTTTTACCAAAAGCGTGGCCAAAGAACTCGCTTCCCGGAATATAAACGTGAATGCTATCGCCCCAGGTTTCATAAAGACGGATATGACCGCCAAGCTTT
Organism: Candidatus Omnitrophota bacterium; assembly: GCA_030616695.1. Classification (GTDB taxonomy): domain Bacteria; phylum Omnitrophota; class Gorgyraeia; order JAHIPI01; family JAHIPI01; genus JAUWWU01. The sequence goes on from JAUWWU010000016.1 coordinate 4,225, forward strand.
CACGGGAACTGCAGGAAAAGATGCTGAAGATGATACCGCTTAATAGGTTCGGCGAGACTTCCGATGTAGCGAATGTAGCCTTGTTTTTATCAAGTGAGCTTTCTAATTATATAACGGGCCATGTCGTTAAAATTGACGGCGGCATGGTTATGTGAGTGAAAAATCAGTTAGCCGGTTAGCTGGTTAACAAGAATTTAAGGAGGAGGATGGGATGGCAGTAACGGAAAAGGTTAAAGAGATCATAGCCGAGCAGTTGGGTGTAAAAAAAGAGGAAGTTACGGATGAGGCCAAGTTTATCGATGACCTCGGTGCCGATTCGCTTGATACCGTAGAGCTTGTAATGGCCCTTGAAGAGGAATTTGGCGTAGAGATACCGGACGAAGATGCCGAAAAGATGGTTACTGTGGGCGAAGCAATCAAATATATAGAAGAGAAAGCCAGCAATTAAGAGCGAAGCATTCATCCTCAAACCGCCAAAAAAGAATTAAGATATACATGAAAAAGAGAAGAGTCGCCATAACCGGCGCCGGCATTGTATCTCCGATCGGCAATACAAAAGAGGAATTCTGGAATTCCATTTTAGCCGGAAAAAGCGGCGCCGCCAGGATTACCTGCCTCGACCCTACTAATTTTTCGTCACATATTGCCGCCGAAGTAAAAAATTTCGACCCCACCCCTTACGTCAATCCTAAAGAACTTAAACGGATGGACAGGTTTGTCCAGCTTGCCGTTTGCGCTTCGAAGATGGCGGTCGATGATGCCCGGTTGGACATAGGGCAAGAAGATAAAAATAGGATAGGGGTCTACATAGGATCCGGCATAGGAGGCCTGCATACAATAGAAGAGCAGGTCATGGCGTATCTTAAGCGAGGCCCGGTAATCGGCCCGTCAAAGATAACACCGTTTCTGATCCCGATGCTCATAGTAAATATGGCCTCTGGAATGGTTTCGATCTCTTTGGGGGCAAAGGGGCCGAATTCGGCCATAGCTACGGCCTGTGCGTCAGGCAGTCATGCCATCGGGGATGCGTTTCGCATAATCCAGAGAGGCGAAGCCGACATGATGGTAGCAGGCGGGGCAGAAGGAGCTATAACGCATATGGGGTTCGGCGGATTTTGCGCTTTAAGGGCGCTTTCCAGGAGAAATGACGACCCGGAGCATGCATCACGTCCTTTCGACAAGGATAGGGACGGGTTTGTCATGGGTGAGGGTGCCGGAATCATTATTTTGGAAGATCTGGAACACGCGAAAAATAGAAAAGCGAATATTTACTCGGAGATCATAGGATACGGCATGTCCGGAGACGCGTACCATATAACAGCTCCTGACCCGGAAGGCGAAGGGGCAGCCAGATGCATGGAAGCCGCGATCGACGATGCCGGTATGAGCCCTGACGAGGTAGACTATGTAAATGCCCACGGTACGTCCACCCAGCTTAACGACAAGGTCGAGACACTGGCTATCAAGAAGGTCTTTGGAAAACATGCCTATAAATTGGCTATAAGCTCTACTAAATCCATGACAGGCCATACACTGGGGGCTGCGGGCGGAATAGAGCTAATAGCTACCATTCTCGGCATAAAAGAGGGCATTATACACCCTACCACAAACTATGAGGTCCCTGACCCTGAATGCGACCTCGATTATGTGCCTAATAAACACAGGGTAAAGCAGGTAAATGTCGCGATATCGAATTCGCTTGGCTTTGGAGGGCACAACGCCACGCTTGTTGTAAGGAAATACTGACGTTAAGTGTTAAAAAAGCTTGATTTTTGCCCTTGAATTACTCCCAAAATATGATATACTTATATTGACGGGGTTTTTTTATCCGCACTATTTTCACAGATTAAAAATGTTTTTACTTTAGTTAAAAATAGGAGATGAAAAGATGAAGACCTTCAAGTTAAACGATATAATAAAAGTTGCCCTTATATGTGGTATCCTTTCTCTGTTTATGCCTTCCGCAGCCGATGCGGCGCTGGACTCAATGCCGCTTCTGGTGGATGATTTTTCCGACTATGGCCCGGATTTAAACTCTCTGCTGTACTGGACGGGCGGGGCAGGCGTTGACGATGCTATTAATGCGGACCCCTATACCGGCTGTCGCAAGGTGACCTACGGCAGCGGCAGTTGGTGGGCTACGTGCCTGTGGGACGGGCTTCATACGGACACTAAGACGAAACTTGTTAAATATACCCATCTTGCGTTTGAGATCAAAGGCAGATTGGGGGGAGAGGACTTTTACGTAGGCCTACAACAGACAAACCGCAAAAAATTCGGCGACGACATCGACGAAAAACTAAAGGTAAGCGAATTTGTGCCCGGAGGCGCGGTTACTACCGACTGGAAGACAGTCCGCATACCCCTCAATAAGTTTGCGGCGGCAGTCAATCTCAATACGATACAGGCTTTGGACTTTGTATTTTCCGTCCCTGAAAGCCCGTCAGGGATCCTATATTTTACCAACATACGCTTTGAAGGCGTAAAGATAGATGATTTTGAAGATGATATAGGCGATGCGAATCTTTTGCGGCATTACACAGGTTCCGGCGGGGACGGCATCGTTGAAAGCAGCGACCAGGCGGACGGCAGCCACAAGCTGACATGGGATGAAGCGCTTTGCGACGCTGACGGAGCCGACAATATATTATACACAGCCGATGATAATCCGTGCTGGTGGTATAGCGTCACATATTTTGCCCTATGGGATATGCGGGAGGCGACAGACACCAAACTCTATACGCATTTAAGGATGCGCGTAAAATTGGAAACCGGCAATGAGTCTTTTCGCGTAGAGTTTAAAGAAGACCTGAATGAGGAGGTCTATCCGCCGGAGACGTATCCGGACATCCACAGGACGGCAGTCCTGAGTACGGATTACACGCAATCCACGACAGACTGGCAGTTAGTGGAGATACCTTTATCAGACTTTGAGTTTATCGACCCTGACGGTAAGGACCATATGGAATCTCTTGTGCTTTTGCTCGGAACGGATGAGACAAGCGGTCAGGGCACGATATATATAGACGATATCTCTCTTAGCTATACCAATACGGCGCCTGTCATTGAAGAGATAGGCACAAAGGTATGTTATGTAAACCGTAAGAATTGCTTCCGTGTGTCGGCAAGCGATGCGGAAGAAGACGTTATCACTTATTCAGCTGCCAATCTTCCGATCGGGGCTACACTTGACCCGAGGATGGGAATTTTTACCTGGGAGCCGAATGACAACCAGAACCACGGCCACGGCGGTATTGTGTTGAAAGCCAGCGACGGTATGTACACGACAGAAGAGACCATAACTATATTCGTCGTAGACGGCCAACCCCTAAAACCGGAGAGTAAAGGCCGCGTAAAAGTGGACAGGGCCGATAAAAAACTGCTTGTGGACGGCAAGGAATTTAAGATCAAAAGTATAGGGTATAGCCCCGTGCCTATCGGAGAAGACCCGAGCGTCGGCACCTGGGACGAAACGAGCGATTTAGTCTTTACACAGCCTATATTAGAGCGCGATTTTCCCAACCTGAAAGAGTTGCGTGTCAATACCATAAAGACATGGAGTAAAATAAACGACGCCCTTCTTGATATAGCGAACGAAGACGATTATAAGATCATGGTATGCGCTACGTTCTGGGTCGAGCCGTTAAGTAATTTTCTGGACCCCGGCGTAAGGGCAGATATCCTCCATGATTTCAGGACTTTTGTGAACACATATAAAGACGACCCCGCTATTTTGATGTGGGTGTTGGGCAATGAAGTGGACTTGAGCAATAAGGGCAATTTTGAGAACACAAAAGCATGGTATTCGCTTGCGAATGAGATGGCAAAAGCGGCATATGAGATGGAAGGCGCCGATTATCATCCGGTAGCGCTTTCAAGCGCTTGTTTGTATAATATAGGAAACCTCGATTTCGGCGCAGATGACACAGCCCTGAATTATATAGATATATGGTCCATGAATTATTTTGTGGGCGAGACATTTCTCTATTCAAATTATGCCGGCGTTACCCATAATTACTTTCAGGATTACTCCAATCTTACGGGTAAACCGCTTTTTGCGGCCGAATACGGAATAGACTCTTACCATGGATTTGCTTACGATGAAAACGGCTACCCCATAGACGGATTTAACGACGAGGCGACACAGGCCGCCTGGGATGCAAGAAATACCAAGGAGATATTAGGCATACCGGTCAATCCCGGAGACGACCCGCTGCCTGATTCGGAAGTATGTATAGGCGGCTCGCTTATGGCATACAGCGACGAGTGGTGGAAAGACATATACGGCGATGTGTCCCAGCATGACCTTGGCGGTTATAACAGCGAAGGCATGGGTAATAACGTGCACCCTGACGACTATTCAAACGAGGAGTACTGGGGGATATTTTACATCTATAATGACGGCGGCGATCTGGATATCATGACGAGGAAGAGAAAAGACGACCTCTGCGCCTTTGAGAAACTGCGCGACGAGTGTTATAACGTAGCGCCCGTTGTCATCAAGCCGGAGTGGCACAGGACATTCTACGTCGGAGAGGATAACGGCTTTTATTTCGTGGCGGCGGATGAAAACAACGATGCGTTGATATTGAGGACAGAGCCGGAGGTCGGCAATCTTGAGATCCTGGCGGACAATACGGCCCTCTTTACATGGACACCGGCCCCTGAAGATGTCGGCGTTCACCTTGTCAGCTTTATTGCGCAGGAGGATTACACGAAGTATGAGGCGTCCGAAACAGGTTATATCGTAATAGAGATCACCGTAGTTGACGCGAGGCCCGGGCCCGGCGATACAGAGCCGCCGGTGGCTGAAGCCGGAGAAGATATTGAAACGGCGGAAGACGTTATTGTCTGGTTTGACGGGACAGCCTCGTACGATAATACAGGGATTACCGAATACCTGTGGGATTTTGATTACGACGGCGTGACTTTCGTTCCGGACGCCGGAGCGGAAGGCCCTATCGTAAGCACTGTATTCGGACAGCCGGGTATTTATACGGTAGCGCTGCAAGTCAACGACGGAGCCGGAAACGGCCCTGTCATAGACACGCTTACCGTTACAGTGGAGGATAATAAAAATAGGGTAAATGTCCCCTATGCCTATGCCACTATCCAGGAAGCGATAGACGCGTCTTCTTCCGGAGACGAGATCTATGTATGGGGCGGTAAATATTGGGAAGACGTCATGATGAAAGAGGATAGGTATTTGATAGGCGACAGCTATCTATGCGAGATAATAGGGAGTGTTTGCTTTAACGGCGCAAGCAGGTCATCCATTGAAAACTTCATAATCTTTTATCTCGAGGGCAACCCGACGTATGTCCGCAATATACATTATCCGGAACCGGGTATGCCGCTTATCAGGGATGCGGGCGTTACAATCATAGATTCAACGGATGTTCTGGTCAAGGATTGCATAATAATGCCGGACCTCTACACGATAAATCTCGAAGGCAGCTATGACCCGCCTCTCACTCATTACGGCAAAGGCATCCAGGCATGGAATATGTACGGCAGCTCTCCGATAGTGCTTGATATTGAAAATAAT
>JAUWWU010000088.1 GCA_030616695.1 Candidatus Omnitrophota bacterium
CCCAAGCGCATAGTATCGCTGTCTCCCGGTATTACGGAGATCCTCTATGAATTGGAATTAGGCGACAGGATAGCCGGCGTTACCGACTATTGCGATTATCCCGACGGGGTAAAAGGTAAACCGAGGGTAGGCGGATACCTTGATACTAATTATGAGGCCATAATCCTACTTGAGCCGGACTTTGTAATAATGCCTGCTGTCTACAGCGAGGAGATCAAGGATGTCTTCAAGGAAGCGGGAATCGAGTATATCACGGTGGATATGCTTACGGTAGACGGCATACTTGCCACCATTGAGGAAATCGGCCGGAAATGCGGCGCGGAGAAAAAGGCAGATGAGGTCATCAGGCGCATACACGCCGATATCAGCGGATTGAGGAAAAAAGTGAAAGAAGGGCCTCCCGCCAGGTTTATGATAGTCGTGGGAAGAAACAGGGGCACGTTTGAAAACCTGTATATCGCAGGCAAAAACACTTTTTACGGAGAGCTTTTGGATATCATGGGCTGCGAAAATGTCTATACCGAAAGCGACATAAGCTACCCCGCCATATCCCTCGAAGGCGTAATAAGGTTGAATCCCGACGTCGTAAGAGAGATGCTGCCGGATATCCCCGACGAGAAAAAGGGGGAGATCGTAAAGGAGTGGGATTTTCTTAAGGACGTCAACGCCGTTAAGAACGGCAGAGTCTATGTCTTTAACGGTGATTACGTCTGTATACCCGGCCCCCGCTTCACACTGATTTTACGGGATATCTATGAACGTTATTGAAGTAAAAGGCTTCTCATATTCCTTCGGAAACGGCGACATTCTGCGCTCTGTGACCTTCAGCGTCAAAGAGGGGGAATACCTTTCGATAATCGGCCCTAACGGCGCAGGCAAGACCACGCTTCTGAAAAATATAATGCGCATCCTTAAAGGCGGCAGGGGCAGTATAAAGGTCAAGGATGCGGAAGTGGTCGGTTACAGTCAAAGGGAGCTGGCAAGGATAATAAGTTATGTCCCGCAGGCCGACGGAAGAAGCTATCCTTTTGAGGTGAGGGAGTTTATCCTTATAAGTAAATACCCGCACCTGAACCCTTTTTCAAAAATAACGGGCAGGGACGAAAAAGAGGTGGACGAAGTCCTGGAATCCGTCCATATGAGCCGTTTCAAAAACCGCGCCATGGCTGCCCTGAGTTCCGGCGAACGCCAGAAGATAATGATAGCCGCTTCTCTCGTGCAAAAGGCCGAGGTCTTCCTTCTGGACGAGCCGACGACTTTTTTAGACCCCAGGCACGAAGAAGAGATATACAGGATCCTTAAAAAGTTGAACAGAGAACGAAATATAACAGTGCTCGCCGTGACGCACAACGTGAATTCAGCGGTTTTATTAAGCGACAGGGTATTGGCGCTGAAAAACGGCAGCGTCCTTTACTGCGGGGATTCGGGCGGCTTTATGGAGCAAAATAATCTGCGCTCTTTATACGATAAAGAGTTTGAGTTGATGAGGCACCCCAAGAAGGATATAAATGTCATACTTCCGGAGGCAATACCTTGAGGGAGAAAAGAAAGGTTATTATACTTTTGGTTTTGTTTCTGCTCAGCGTCCTTGCCCTGATTGTGTGCCCATTTATCGGGATGAGCGATATCTCCATAAAGACATTGTTTGCGCCGGGCGCGGACACAATAGGCTCTTTCATATATTGGAATATACGTCTGCCAAGAGTGCTTCTTGCTTTTATGGTGGGCGTCATCCTTTCCTTGTGCGGCATGGTCTTTCAGGCCCTCTTCAGGAACCCCCTCACGACGCCTTTCACTTTGGGCATATCAAGCGGCGCCGCATTCGGCGCAATTGCCTTTATCGTATTCGGAAGCGAAGTGGCCTTTTTAGGCCTTACAAAGACCTATTCTTCCGCGTTTGCGGGAGCGTTGTTTGCTATCAGCCTTGTATATATGTTTACCCGCATGAGGAGCGGGTTCTCGACGCTCGCGATGCTCCTGGCCGGCGTGGCGATTAATTTTTTCTTCTCAAGCCTGATACTCCTTTTTCAGTATCTGGCCGATGTTACGAAGGTGTTTCAGACGCACAGGTGGCTTATGGGCTCCCTCGCGACATTCGGTTTTAATAAAGTGATAGGTGTTCTGCCGTTTTTCATATTGGGTTCCGTTTTCATAATAGCCTCCAGGAATGAGCTTAATCTTATGCTGTTGGGCGAGGATTTAGCCATAAGCAGGGGATTGAATACGACAAGGTTCAAGATGATGATGTTCGGCATATGCTCGCTTATGGTAGGGGTGTCTGTTTCTCTATGCGGGGTGATAGGGTTTGTCGGCATTATAGCGCCGCACATCTGCCGGCTTCTCGTAGGTTCGGACCATAGATACCTCACTAAAGCAAGCTTTCTATTCGGGGGCTTTTTTATGGTCGTTTGCGACGCTGTTGCCAGAAAGATCATCCCGCCGTCAGAGCTTCCGATAGGAGTGATAACTGCATTGCTGGGAGGGCCGTTTTTCCTCTGGCTGCTTATTACCAGAAAGAGGATCGAGGATCTATGAGGGAGAAAGTATTGTTTTCATGGAGCGGCGGCAAAGAGAGCGCATTCGCGCTTTATAAAATAAAAAAGAGCCCTGATTACGAGATTGCCGCTTTACTCACCACCGTCACGGAAGGTTATGACAGGGTCAGCATGCATGGGATACGAAAGGTATTGCTTGAGCGCCAGGCCGATTCTCTGGGCTATGCGCTTAAAAAGGTGCTGATCCCCAAAAGCAGCTCGCAGGAAAGATACGAATCCGCGATGCTTAAGATATTGATAAGATACAAAAAAGAGGGAGTGTCCTCCGTCGTGTTCGGCGATATATTTCTGGAAGACATAAGAAAGAAGAGGGAGGATAACCTCTCAAAGATAGGGATGAAGGCGGTATTTCCTTTATGGAAAAACGACACGCGGAAGCACGCCGCCGCTTTTGTAAGACTCGGCTTTAAGTCCGTAATCACGTGTGTCGACTCAAGCCTTCTCGGTAAAGAGTTTTTAGGCCGGCTGTTTGATGAAGGCTTCCTTTCGGAGCTTCCTTCCGGCGTAGACCCTAGCGGAGAAAACGGCGAATTCCATTCGTTTGTCTATGACGGCCCCGTATTTAAAAAGCCCGTTCACCACAAAATCGGCAAGACCTGCCTCAGGGATAACCGCTTCTACTACTGCGACCTAATTCCCTGAAAATAGGGGACAGACACCTATTTTTCTGTGAAAATAATAACGAAAAAATAGGTGTCTGTCCCCTATTTTTATAAGCGTCTCCGCTTGCTCTCGCTTGCTCTTGACTTTGGGATTTTAGTGTGATATAGTAGGCTAAAATTTATGAACCTCGCCAATAAATTTTCTATAATCAGGTTATTCCTGACACCTGTTTTTGTGTTGTCTGTCCTCTACTATCGAGAGGATAATTTAGTTTTTGCCAACCTCCCCCTTATAATCTTTTTGACGGCTATTATAACGGACGCAGTGGACGGCTTCATAGCCAGACGTTACGGCCAGACTACCCGTTTGGGGAAGATATTAGACCCCCTCGCCGATAAATTTCTTTTGATAGTCGCTTTTATAACGCTTACTTTTACGGCGTCCATCCCGCCGTATTTAAGGATACCGCCATGGATCCTCATAATCGTCCTCACAAGGGATATATTCATACTGATAGGCGCCTCTATTATATATATGACGTTTGAATATATGGAATTCAGGCCAAGCACGCTCGGCAAGATCACGACATTTTTCCAGATGATGACTGTTTTATCCGTGCTTTTAAGGGTCAGATATTCGTATATAGTGTGGACCACCGCCGCAGTATTTACGGTCTTATCGGGCATGCACTATCTTATCAAGACAAACAGGCTCCTCAGTGAAAAACTCAAAAATACATAAGATCGCTATAGTCGGCAGGGCGAATGTGGGCAAATCTACGCTCTTCAACAGGCTCGTAGGCCGCAGGTATTCCATAACGGAGAGGGTATCCGGCACTACGAGGGACCGGCTGGACGCCGTGGTCAAAAAGGGAAACGCCGCCTTTGAGCTGATAGATACAGGCGGCTTCGGCGTAGGCCCGCGCGACCACATCTCAAAAATGATTAAAAAACAGATTGAGACCGCTATAGGCAATTCGGATATGCTCCTTTTTGTCTGCGATATCACCGAAGGCGTCACGCCCCAGGACGAAGAGATGCTGCCGATATTGAGGAAATCGGGCAAGGATATAATACTTGTCTTAAATAAACTGGACAATGAGAAATTGAGGCCACGCGTAAACGAATTTTTTGAATTCGGCATAGAAGAGGTATATCCTGTTTCTGCCCTGCACAATATAGGCATATCTTCCCTGACCGACAAGCTCATAGGAAGGGCAGGGCCTTCCGCCGAATCCGACGAAAAACCCGCAACTGCCGTAAGGGTGACGATAGCCGGCCGGCCCAATGTCGGGAAGTCGTCTTTTATAAATAAGATCATAAATGAAGAGCGGATGATCGTTCACGAAGAACCCGGCACGACGAGGGACTCCGTAGATATCCATTTAACCAGGGATACCGGCCGTTTTATTTTTATCGACACAGCCGGCATGCGCCACAAAAGAAAAGTAAAAGAAGCGGTCGACGTGTACGGTTTATTGAGGGCGAGGGACAGCGTAAAGAGAAGCGATATATGCCTTGTAATGATCGATGCCTATGAGGGCCTGGCGCGGGACGATATGCGTATACTTGAATTAGCAGAGGACTTTGGAAAAGGCTGTATCCTTATCGCCAATAAATGGGACCTCGTCTCG
>JAUWWU010000157.1 GCA_030616695.1 Candidatus Omnitrophota bacterium
GAGATCCGCGCTTCTTCGTTATAGATAAAATATGCTCTCTCGTCCACAAACTCATTTCCGTTGAAAAATAAAATAAATTTTTTTCCCAGCAGTTTTAAATAAGCCGACGGCTGAGACCTTATAAAAGCCAGGGATTTCTTATGCCAAAATTCAGACACCTCGGATGCCTTTAGCCTTCTGCCGCTTATCCTCTCCGCGAAAATGCCGGCATCCTCGATCAGGCCGCTTTGCGTATTACGCATATAGGGAGGCATTTTATATAAGCCGTTTGCCCGGGGATTGTTTCCTATGTAAAAATTTATTCCGCTATGGGCAGTCATGAAAACAGCGTCTTTTGCCACCAAATAGTTTCTCAAGGACACCCCTCCGATGACCAATGAAAGCGCCAGGAGGAAAGCCATGCAGTACAAAAATCGCTTTCGGACGGCCTTTTTCTTATATTCAAGGACAATCCAAGGCAAGATAAGCACGGCTAATAGAAAAAAAGAAGCGCTCGCCAATACGCACAAACCGAGAAGCAGGCCTGCGCCAAACCAGTTTTTAAAGCTGGGGTTATCCCTGACCTTTAAAAGCGCCAGCGCAAAAAGCAGGCCTAAAAAAATCGCCAGGGTAGAAGGTAAAAGCATTCTATCGTAAAAAATAAACATGAAATAACCGCAGGCCATAATGCCGGCTATTATTCCGGTTTGTTCATTAAAGAACTTCCTCGCCAATATATAAATCAGGCCGCAGTTTACCGCGCCGATCAAGATCTGGATGAATGTTATACCGAAAATATTCCCACCGGCAAAGAGGTAAAGCAATGCCAAAAAATACGGATAGAGGGGCAGGGCATTATAAACACCCCTGCCTATGAAATTGCCCCGCATTATATCCTCGGCCCACCGGAGATAAAAATAGCCAGCGGAGCCTGTAGGCGGCTGAATATATTTTGCCGTCTCTATCAAATAAACGAGGCGCAGGCAGAAAGCCAGGGCCACAAGCCCCAGAAATATAAGCCCGGGCTTAAAAGACTTCTGTAATCTCGATTCCATCCGGCAGTTCCTTTTTGAGTTTCGCTTTTATCTTATCCGGCGAAATTTTTTCGGCCAATACCACTTCTGTCTTTAGGTCACAGGACTCCACGCCCAATTTTAGAGCCGGCTCTATCTTCATCTTTGGATGCGGATTAAACCCTTCGGTAAGCGAAAGCGGCAACCCCGCCCTCCTGGATGCCCGCTGAAAAAGCCGCAAAAGGTCGAGATGGGATATATATTTCATCAGCCCTGTCTTCTTAAAACGTATCCTGAGCGGATAGTTCGCCATAAAACAAAATTCCCCTTCTAAATACATGGGGACGCTTCACTCTACGGAGAAGTGAAACATCCCCTTTTTACTGGCTATTTCGTAAACGCCTCCTACTCCATCGGGACATGCACAACAGAAGGCATCGCAGTGCCCTCAATAAGCGGGTCTCCTATTATACTTACGGTCATAAATATAACGAGCTCGACCTTATCGGTAGCTTCCTCCGTCTTGGTAAACACCATGGGGCCTAAGACGGGGATATCTCCCAAAAACGGAATTTTTTTCTTATACTCGACGCTCTTATCTTTGATGAGGCCGCCTATAAGTATGGTTTCGTTATTCCTCACCATGACCTGCGTCTCTGCCTCCCTCGTAGAATAGCGGGGTGCCCTTATGCCCCGCGCCGCATCAAGAACGTCATAACCAAGCAAATCCGATATCTCCGGTTTCAGGTCGACGACGATATCCCCTCTCTCGTTGATATGCGGCGTCACATCCAGCTTTATCCCGAGGTCCCTTTCGGTGTACCCCGTAATCTCTATTGTCCCCGTATCCGGATTGCGCTCAAACGTGGGGATCGCTATTATCGTGCCGATATGTATCGATGCCTGCTGGTTGTTTAAAGTGGCTATGCGCGGACTCGAGATGATATTGGTATCTCTCCTCGCTTTTAAAAATTCGAGCACCGCTGAGAACTCTGAAAAATCAAGCGTCCCCATAGTAAACATACTGGTGGTTGCCAACGGCATTGAGCTTAAAGTCCTTGAATGAAAATCTTCCGAAGGGCTCGTCGTGACGCTTCCGGGCGTCGTTGTCACAACGGTGCTTCCGGCCCCCTGCCCTATCGGAAAATAATCGCCCATTTCCAACTTGCCCAATATTCTTGAGCCGATCGACTCAAACGGAAAATTCACGGGCCTTGCCGCGCCCACCGCGCGAAATTTCAAAGACCAGTCAATACCGAGATTTTCGTCATCATCCAAAGTGGTTTCTATGATCTTTGCCTCTATGAGCACCTGAGGCGTTTTTTTATCAAGCTTTTCCACTACCTGCCTAACTTTATAAAGGCTTGTCGGGACATCGGTTACAATTAAGACATTGGTCCGCTCGTCACATTTTATCTTGTCCCTTCCGCGGTCCGTCAGCATCCCTTTTATAGATTCCGCGACTTCGGTGGCGTTGGCATAATTCAGGTTAAAGACCTCAGTAGTAAGCTCTTCCTGCCTCAGGTTCTCGACGGTCGTCACGCGTATTATATTGACTTCCCTCTCATAGGCGTAGCCGTAATTTTTACATATGATATTGAGTGCCCTTTCCCAGTGGACGTTCACAAGCCTTACCGTTACAAGGCCCTCCACGTCTTTGC
>JAUWWU010000134.1 GCA_030616695.1 Candidatus Omnitrophota bacterium
CGGGATATGTTTTTCCCTTTGCAATATGACAAGTATGGGCTGCGGCTCGACGGGGATGTTAAATACGTTGAACAGCCACATAGTCAAAAACATCACCGATGCAAGGACCGGAATCAAACCTATATAAGCGAATACCCCGTATTTAATATTTACGAAAAACCGCTTTGTCGTAAGACCGAGCGAAGTTATGGCTTGCTTCTTTTTATTCAATACAAAGTAAAAAATTGCTGCAATAGCTATAACATTTGTCAGGGTGGCGGACAGCATGAGCCCCAGGCTTGTCCCTGTTTCCAAATATGATATGCCGGCGAATAAAAAAATACCGGCAAGCCACATGACGCGCTGCACAAACAAAAATATTATAGCTATTTTGCAGATATCCCAAAAACCCCAAAGCCCCGTTTCAACGGGCTGCGTCCTGCCGAAGGGCGTCTTTTTTTTACGCTCGAGGTATAGATATACGATATCAAGGGCTATTCCTATTATCACAAATAAAAGGAAGCCCGCGAGCAAAAATAGGAATATAAAATAAATAACAGGGTCGGAGGCGGCGGCCTCCATGATTTTTTCATCGGAAATAATATCTTCGCCTTTGAAGCGCCCCTCTTCGAATATCCCGCCCAGGCCGCTGTCTTCGAGAAACTGGTTAAAAAATAAAAAGGATAAATGAAAAAGTACTACAAAGATCAGAAGAAATATATAGATTCTTTCGCGCTTTACAAACCCGGCCGCCCTATTTGTGAATCCATCCATTTTACCCTGATTTTATCCGCGGAAAAAGGGGTTTGCTCTTTTTCACTTTAATGCCCGGTTTTGAAAGGCCCGATCTTTTTATAGCTTTGAAATCCAGCTTATCTATGTCCTCCTTAAAGCCAAGCTGCCGCCACATCGCGCGGGCCGTAGAAGGCATAAAAGGCAATATGGTTATTGCGGCCAACCCAAGGCCCTCTATAAGATTATGGATAAATTGCTTTAACCGGACCTCTTCTTTTTCCTTGAACAGGGCCCATGGCTTGGAATCTTCGATGTATTTATTGGCGGCGTTCACCAACTCCCATATCGATGAAAGGGCTCCGTTAAGGTCGAGCCCTGACATATCATCTTTCAATCTATCGGGCAACGTCTTTATTATTCCGCTCAGCCTGCGCCCGCCTTCGGATACATCCGCCGGGCCCGGCTTGGGGGGTATCGTCCCGTCAAAGTATTTTTCCACCATTGTCAGGGTCCTGTTCAGAAGGTTCCCGAGGTCGTTTGCAAGGTCGCTATCGTGGCGGCGGACTATAGAGTCCTCCGTAAACGAACCGTCTAATCCGAAAGGCATGTCGCGTAATAGAAAATACCTGAAAGTATCTCTTCCGTAAGTGCCTACCAGATAATAAGGGTCGACGATGTTGCCTTTTGACTTGGACATCTTTTCACCTTTAAACACCCACCAACCGTGGGCGAATATGGTTTTCGGCATATCGAGGCCCAGCGCTTTAAGCATAATCGGCCAATATATGGCATGGTGGCGCAATATGTCCTTGCCGATTATGTGAAAATCCGCGGGCCAAAGCCGCTTAAACTTTTTCATATCGTGCGGATAACCGGGCCCTGAAATATAATTTATGAGCGCATCGAACCAGACGTAGACGACATAATCTTTGTCAAAGGGCACCTCAATGCCCCATCTCAATCTATTCTTGGGCCTTGATATACAAAGGTCGATCAGCTTGTTATTATTCAAAAGCCCCAGGATCTCGTTCCGGCGGGAATCGGGTTTTATGAAATCGGGGTGGCTTTCTATGTATTCGGTAAGCCACTCCTGGTATTCGGAAATCTTAAAGAAATAATTGTCTTCTTCTATCCTTTCGAGCTCCCTCTTGCAATCCGGGCATATCCCGCCCTCCGCCTGGAAATCGGACCAGAACATCTCGCAGGGCGTACAGAAGTAGCCCCTGTACTTCTTCTTATATATGTCGCCCTTTTTATTGAGTTTCTTGAGGATGTATTTAACAGCTTCCTTATGTTTTTTATCCGTGGTCCGGATAAAGTAGTCATAATCTACATCCAGGTTGTCCCACAACTCCTTGAAGCGCTCGTAGATCTCATCTACAAACGCCTTTTCATCGCCCTTTTTATGCCCCGCTTCGATACTCGCCTTTTCTATTTTTTCGCCGTGCTCGTCTGTGCCGGTCATGAAATAGACGTTATCCCCCAGGAACCTATGGAATCTCGCGATGGCGTCGGTGGCTATCTGGGTATAAGAGTGCCCTATATGAGGTTCGGCATTGACGTAGTAAAGCGGGGTTGTTATATAAAATTTCTTGCCCATCCGAATTCCCTTACTTTTTACTATCCTTTTTATGCTTATAGCCGGCTTCCCACTGAAGTTCGGTCTGTTTTCCGTCTTCGGCCTCGACGACCACAGTCCTTTTGATGGTGTTTACGCTTACGACCCTGCCCTTTATATCTTTTATCTTTACCCTTTCTCCTTCCCTCGGCAGGTGTTTCATCAGCTCCTTATAGCATTTATGTTCGTATCCGAGGCAGCACATCAGCCTCCCGCACAGGCCTGATATCTTAGTCGGGTTCAAGGGCAGATTCTGCTCTTTCGCCATCTTTATTGTAACGGGTTCGAAATCTTTTAAAAAAGAGGCGCAGCAAAGCCTCCTGCCGCACGGGCCGAAACCGCCTAAAAACCGCGCCTCATCCCGCACGCCTATCTGCTTCAGTTCTATGCGCGCCTTGAAAATAGCGGCCAGGTCTTTTATGAGGTCTCTAAAATCGATCCTTCCCTCTGCGGTAAAATAAAAAATGATCCGCGAGCGGTCAAAAGAATACTCGGCATCTATAAGTTTCATAGGCAGGTTATGTTCCCGTATCTTCTTCTCGCAGGTCGCCATTACATCTTTTATCTTCTTCTCGTTCTTTTCTATCTGCTGAAGATCGGCCGGCGTCGCCTCTCTCACGATCTTGCGCAGCGGCTCTTCGACCTCCGCATCAAGTATTATCTCGGGGTCTGAGACAACTACACCGTACTCCAGCCCCCTGTCAGCCTGAACGATAACGCACGTCCCCACTGCCGGCCTA
>JAUWWU010000043.1 GCA_030616695.1 Candidatus Omnitrophota bacterium
AAATAGGGGACAGACACCTATTTTTCTGTGAAAATAATAACGAAAAAATAGGTGTCTGTCCCCTATTTTTACTTTCCGCTTTGGCTTGGAAAACGTCTCCAAATATGATATAATCATGCGGTATGGGAAAACATTATATAAAAGTTGCTATCTTTGACCTTGACGGCACGCTTATAGACTCAAAGAAGGATATAATAGGCTCTTTAAACTATGTCCTTAAGGAATTAGGGCTTCCGGAGAAGCCTCCCGAAGTCGTGCGGGGATATATCGGGCTGGGCAGGGACAGGTTTATCTCGGACGGCTTAGGGCATACCGCTGCGCCCGAAATGGTCAAAAAGGCCAACGACATATTTAATAAATACTATCCCGAGCATATGCTTGACACAACGTGCCTATTCCCCGGCGTATTAGAGATACTCGAGTATTTGAAAGATAAGATACTGGTCATAATTACAAATAAAAACAGGGACATAACAGTTCAAACCCTCAGCCACTTTAATATAGAAAAGTATTTTTACAAAGTGACCGGCGGCGATGATGTCAACTGCAGAAAGCCCGACCCCTGCCAGATCAACAATCTGCTAAAAGAGGTAGATGCCCCGAAAGGCGAGGCCATTATGATAGGGGACAGCGACATCGATATAAAATCGGGAAAGGCGGCCGGTATTATTACATGCGGTCTTACATACGGCATAGGCAGGAAAGAAGATATCGAGAAGGCAAAACCGGACTATATATTTGACGATATACGCAAGCTAAAGGAAATAATTTATTAAGGAGGCTATATGGCGCAGGTTTTACTTTATATTATGTGGGGTTTGATCGCCGGCACGGCGAGCGGTTTTCTGGGTATAGGCGGGGCAATGATACTTATCCCCGTATTCGGCCTTATATTCGGCCTTAGCCAGCATCAGGCGCAGGGGACTACGCTTGCGCTCATGATCCCGCCCATAGGGCTTCTTGCCGCTTTAAAATATTATTCCCAGGGCCATGTCAATCTGAAAATAGCCGCTTTTGTCTGCCTGGGGTTCTTTTTCGGCGGATACATAGGAGCGTCGCTGGTCCATCATGTGCCGGATGCGATACTAAGGCGTATTTTTGGTTTTGTCATGCTATTCGTCTCGCTAAAACTTATTTTCTGGAAGTGAAGCTAAAACAATGCTTCACTTCCAGAAGGGGACGTTTCACTCGTTTTACCAATGCCTTATGAGTGAAGTGTCCCCCAACGTGAGGCCATAACATATGCATGCCCTTAAAAAATTAAAAGAATCTCGAATGAAAGCGCTCGTAATAACGGCTCATCCGGACGATGAATCTCTTTTTATGGGCGGCACCATAGCGGAATTTAAGAGATGGCGCTGGGCAGTGCTTTGCGTAACAGGTTGCGACGAGCGGCATAACGAACAAAGGCGCAAAGAGCTATTAAAAGCGTGCCGCATCTACAATAAAAATAAAAGCAGTGTAAAGCCTTTTATGCTCGGCCTGCGAAAACGAAAAGGCCGGCTTTCGGAAAATATAATAAAGGCAAAAATATGGGACTTTGTCAGCATATTCGGCCCGTTTGATATTATCTTCACCCATAACGGTAAAGGTGAATACGGCCATGAGACTCATAAAGCCGTGCATAGCGCCGTTAAAGGGCTTAAATTTCGAAATGTATATAATTTTTCGCTTTCCCCGTCCAAACACACGCAAAGAGTGAGCCTTTACCCGGCTTCCCGCCGCACAAAAATGAAGGCCCTTGACGTATATTTGAAGGGTTCGCAAAAAACAAACCTGTCTACGCTGGAGGAGATAGTTACCTACGCCAAAAATACCACCGCAGAGCTGTTTAATAGAGTTAATTAGAGTAATATAGTATTAAATAAAAATTGACAAATCTCGTTCGAGATGTTATTCTGGAAGTGCCGGTGAATAAAAAGTTTCACTTCCAGAAGGGGACGTTTCACTCGTTTTGCCAATGCCTTATGAGTGAAGTGTCCCCCTACGGTGCCGGTGAATAAAAAGGTACACTTTCAGAAGGGGACGTTTCACTTGTTTTGCCAATGCCTTATGAGTGAAGTGTCCCCCTACGGTATATCCATGAAAATTCTGCTTCTAATAGTTATGATAACTTTGGCCTTTGTTGCGGCTGCTCCGGCAGAGTATAATCCGGCCACAGGCCAAGACGATATAGTCTTTATAAGCGAGACCCAGGAAGTGCGGATGGGCAGGTCATTATCTAAAGGTGTCGAAGAGAAATTCGGTATCGTGAAAGATACCGGCATGCAGATCCGGGTGAGTGAAATAGGGCAGAGGTTAGCCGCGGTATGCGACAGACCTCAGCTCGCATACTCTTTTATAGTGCTTGAAGGCAAGAAGCTTGAGGAGGAACAGCGTTACAATGCCTTTGCTTTGCCGGGCGGATATGTTTATATGTTTAAAGATATGGTCGAAGATATGCAGTCGGACGATGAGCTCGCCTCGATTCTGGCCCACGAAATAGGGCATGTCGTGGCCAAGTATGGTATAAAAAAATTACAGGGCTCTATAGGCACTGCCGCATTGCAGCTTCTTGGCACTATGACGGCAAAGGATGGCCGGACACAGGCGAAAAGCTCTGTGGCGATAGCACAGCTCATGATGGCCAATAACAGGCAGGCAGAGCTTGAGGCCGATAAATTGTCGGTAAGATATCTTGAGGAAGCGGGTTTTGACCCGAAAGCAGCCGTTAAGGTCATAGACAGAATGCTCGAAAAGCAGCTTAAGGGCGAAGTCCGCCACTATCGCTATTTTCGCACGCATCCGCACGCCTCTGAGCGAAAGGCGATGCTTAATAAAGAGATCGAGGGCGAATTCGGATTTGATGATTATATAAATATTCCGCCGGATAGCGATGCCCCGTTCTAATCGGGCCGGGCCTATGCGCAGAAAGATAATCTTAAATAAAAAATCGGTTTTTAAGGGAAAGATCCTTTTAGACGTCCACCTGGACAGGGTCATGCTGCCGAACGGCACTGAGGTGCGGCTGGAGTGCATCAAGCACCCGGGCGCCGCGGCGATAGTCCCGTTTCTGGCTAAAAGTGAGATTATACTCATAAGGCAATACCGTCCCGTAGTGGACGAGTATATATGGGAGATCCCGGCCGGCACTTTGAAAAGAGGGGAAAGCCCTCTTAAATGCGCAAAAAGAGAGCTTGCGGAGGAGATAGGCTATACGGCCCGCTCAATCCGGTATCTCAGGCGCCTTTACACCACGCCCGGCTTTACGAACGAGTGCATACATATATACAAAGCGGCCCGCCTTAAAAAGGTGAGGGTGAGGCCCGACGCCGACGAAATACTGACGGTAAAGAATTTCACGGCCGGCCAGATCCGCAGGATGTTTAATAAGAAAAAAATAATAGACGCCAAGACTATAGCCGGCCTGGCCGCGTGCGGGATAATATAATGGCGAAGCTTAAAAGGGAGTTTTCCAGCGGCGGCATCGTTGTAAAATTACGTGGCTCTAAGCTAACAATACTTTTGATAAAAGACCCTTACGGCAGATGGACGTGGCCAAAGGGCAGGGTCGATAAGGGCGAGCGGCCCCTTGAAACCGCCAGAAGAGAGATACGCGAGGAGACGGGCCTAAAGAGCATCCGGCTGGTTTCCAAGATCGGCCGGGTAAATTATTTTTACAGGCGTAAAAAAGGCCTTATATATAAAACCGTCCATTTTTATCTTTTTGAATTCAAAGGCAAAGAAGCGCTGTCGATTCAAAAGGAAGAGATAGATGACGCTGGATGGTTTTCGGAGAAACAGGCGCTTGCGAAACTGGGGTATAAGGGCGCAAAAATATTTTTAAAGAAATCCGTCACGGCCTTCAGGGAGAAAAGGCGCGAAACCCGCGCATAAACGGAGATCCAATATGAAAAAACATTCATACGGTAAACTTATAGGCATGTCATGGGGCTGGGCGAAAGAAATCCTGTTTCGGCCGTTCATTCTAAAGAAATGGATAATGCTTGCCGTAATAATCTTTCTGGCGGGGCAGATGGGCGGGGGCATAAACCTGAATTTCAACTTAAATAGGGCCGATTTCGAAGGATTTATAGGCCAGATCAACGAAAAAGCGCCCGGTGTCGTTATGCCCCAGGCTCCGGATCTTTCCATAGACCCCCAAATACTGACTCAGGCGATAATCGTAGGCGCTTTTATTGTCATCTTTATCGGTATCTTCATACTTTTATGGCTCTGGGTAAACTCTAATTTCTCGTTTGTATTTATAGATTCGATTGTAAGAAACGACGCCTCCTTAAGGGTTCCTTTTCATAGAAATAAAGCGCAGGGCAATTCTTATTTCAGGTGGAATATAGTATTCGGCCTTATGTCCTTATTGGTATTCGGCGGCATAATCCTCCTTCCGGCTATGCAGCTTATAAGAAGCGGGGCCTTTACTGCCGCCCCTATAGACATCAGGCAGATACTTTTGGTAATATCGCGCTATGTCCCCGTCCTATTGGGAGCGGGGATGATCTTTTTCCTGATCGCGTTTTTTACCCGGAATTTCGTCCTGCCCGTCATGTACAAGAAAAAAATAGGCATATTGAGCGCATGGAAGGTGTTTCTGGGGATCCTCAGGAAGAATGCGGGCGAAATGCTGAAATATATTCTTGTAAGGATCGCGCTTTTTATTCTGGTGATAATCATCGCGATAATCGTCGCGATAATAGGGATCATCGCCTTATTGCTGGTCGGCGCTCTGGTGGGCCTGATCGGCTGGCTTATTTATGCCGTAACCCCTGCCCCGGCAAAAGGTGTCGTCGGAACCGTGCTTGGCATAGCGGCAGTCCCGATATTTGCGTTCCTCGGTTTTTTATTCATCATACTTTTTATACCCATCCCGGTCTTTTTCCGGACCTTCTCCATCCATGTCCTGGGCAGCATAGACGAGTCATTAGACATTTTCGCGCCCAAGACGGCCGAGGAAATAGCCACGGAGGCCAGTGACGCGAAATATAAAAAGTCTATGAGGCTGGTGTGGTTTACGGTCCTGTCTCCCATTTTGTTCGTCCTTGTGGCCCTGCTTCTTGCTATAGCCATCCCTAATTTCATAGTGAATAGAGGAGACCTTCTACAGATGAGGCAGCCCGGCCTTGAGAAGATAATGCCGTTCCGGGAGATGCCGGCGCCTTCACTCTTGCCCATAAGAAAGGGGACAGGCGAGACCGTTACCGTATACCTGACGAACGGTAATTCTTTTGAGGCGGAAATAGCACGCGAAACAGAGCATAACATTGCTTTTAGGGTGGAAGGAGGCACATTTGTATTGCTTCGCAGTGAAATATTACGCATCGAAAAATAAAGGAAAAAGCCGAATGAGACTATCTCATTTTTTTGTTGTTTTTATAGCCGCAATGTTATTTTGTGCCGCAGCGTGTGCCTTTACCGCGTCTTACGAACAGACGACGACCGGCACAGGCCTGCCGGGCCCCCAGACGCAATCCATAAAGATAGACGGAAGTAAAATAAGGGTGGAAATGGATACGCCCGAAGGCAGGGCTGTTACCATAATAAACGGAGATGAGATGTATTCATACATCCTCTCGCAGAACAAGGCCATGAAGATGACAGGCCAAAGGGCTTTCGACATGGACGTCCTTTCTGACTACGGAAGCTATCTCGAAAGCCTGAACGCTAAGGTCGTGGGCTCGGAAAAGATAGGACGCTACGACTGCGATATCTACGAATTCAAGGACCCGAAGGCAAATATGACGTCAAAGGTATGGCTTTGGAAAGGAAAAGAGTTTCCCGTCAAAGTTGAAAATAAACTCCCGCACGGCGCAATAACCACGGTAATGGAAAATGTAAAGATAGGCATAAAAATAGACAATGCCGAATTTACGCTTCCTCCGGGAGTGGAGGTTATAACCCGGTAATAAAATGAAAATAAAATCAAGGCCCTTTTTTAAGCTGTTTACATTGTTTACCCTGGTTTCTTTTTTCTTTTTTTCGAACATTAGTTTAGCTGAAGCGCCTCTTTCAGAGGCCATAAACCGATTCCGCAGGCCCCTGCCGGAAGACCTTTCCTCTGTCAAGCCAACAGAAGATTTAGACAAAAATAAAATTGAAGACTGGCTGGATGAATTAATAGCGCAGGCTACCGAACCCGAGACAAAAGAGAGGGTCCTGGTGCTTTTAAATAATCCTTTCGATGAATCCCACCTGGATGAGTTTAGATTCCTGGGAGGAAGGATAAAGCATACTTATAAATATGCTACCCAGGGATTCTCAGGAACTATACCCATCGGCCAGCTGAAAGCCCTGGCAAATAGATTGGGCCCGCACCTAAAAATAATCAAAAAGGCAAAACCTATTCTGATGCACTTAGATAAGAGTGTAAGGATTATCAGGGCAAGGGATGCTGCCTGGGCATATAATTATACCGGAGATTCTTTAAGCCCTGTTGCCATTTTAGATACGGGAATAGACGATTCCCATCCTGATTTAACCGGAAAGGTGACTGCCTGGTATGATACTACAGATGATAACAGCCCAAGCCCAGAGGATTACCAATCACACGGCACTCACGTTGCCAGCATTGTAGCAGGAACCGGCGCGTCTTTATTAGGTAGCGGTTTTCTATCAACATTAACCCTTACCTTTACCGGGACCTATCCCACTACCGTAGAGAGTGGGTACGTCGATATGCTCGAGTTACCGGTAACAGGGAATATTAATTTGGATATGTATCACGGTCAAGGTGCACTATCTACGTGGCTCGATATTAGATATCCGGATGTCGGCACATCTTTAGGTTCTCATAGCGGCACAGATGACCCACATATTTACTCATGGGACGTAACCGGCACCGGAACCCACTTCGCCATATCAGGTCAGAACGATAATGACTTAAGAGGTGAACCTTATTCTACCCTTGAGACCTTCCCTTACAACCAGGTGGGCGACGGATATAATTTATTTACCGGGGTTGCTCCTGGTGCCGATTTGGTGGGCGTAAAGATATTTGATAATACAGGCATCGGCTATGATACCAATATATACGCTGCCTTTGACTGGATAATCGCTAATAAAGTGACCGACGATTACAATATAAAGGTCGCCTCTATGAGCGCAGGTCTAAGCGGTGTAGATACGGTCTTAAGGGCGGCTGCTAACACTGTGGTAGAGAATGGAATCGTATTTACTATTTCTGCCGGAAATGATTATCCTACCGATACCATAAATGACCCGGCATTAGCTTCCAAGATAATATGTGTGGGGGCAACCAATGATAACGACCAGATAACCGATTATAGCTCAAACGGCCCGGGAGGTTCGTCAAAACCCGATGTAGTAGCGCCCGGCGGCTCATTCCAGATCGGC
>JAUWWU010000060.1 GCA_030616695.1 Candidatus Omnitrophota bacterium
ATATAGGCCATGATATCGTCAAAGAGATCCTGGGATTTGCCGGAAAAGTCATTGAGGGTATGGATGCCGTCATTATCGAAGATTACGGCAAAGGGGTGATCATCCCGGGCCGTATCGAGGAATTGATAAAATTGGCGAAGAGCCACGGAAAGATCATCACCGTGGACCCCAAGGAAGACCATTTTTCTTTATATAAGAACGCCACTGCGATAACCCCTAATCATTATGAGGCGGCAAAAGCTGTCGGCGCCAAGGTAAATGATGATATGGAGGTCAAAGACATTGGAAAGAAATTGCTTAAACAGCTTAATTGCAAGGCAGTGCTTATGACGCTGGGCGAAGGGGGCATGTGCGTATTTGAGAAATCGGGCAGGATAACGAGGATACCTACCTTTGCCCAGGATGTCTATGACGTGTCAGGGGCGGGCGATACGGTTATAGGCGCTTATACGCTCGCCATGGCGGCAGGCGCGCGAAATATAGAAGCGGCGCATATCGCCAATTGTGCGGCCGGGATTGTGGTCGGGAAAGTCGGCATAGAAGCAGCTAAACAAAGAGAGCTGATGAGCAAAATCCAAAGAGAGGTCAAGAGGAAGAGATGATGAAGGCCATAGGCGTTATTCCGGCGAGATTCAGCTCGACCAGGTTTACGGGTAAAGTGCTGGCAGATCTGGGCGGGAAGCCGGTGGTGCAGCATGTCTGGGAAAGAGCGAAGGATTCTAAGTTGCTTGACGACCTGATAATCGCGGCCGATGACGAAAGGGTGATAGAAGCGGCAAAGGGCTTTGATGCGAAGGTCGTTTATACCTCGCCCGACCAGCCCAGCGGGACAGACAGGCTGATCGAGGTCGTAAATCCGATTGACGTGGAGGTCATTATAAATATTCAGGGCGATGAGCCCATGGTCCGGCCGGAGATGATAGACGAACTGGCAAGGACGGTCCTCGAGGATAAAGATATATATATGGCCACGCTGGCGAAAAGGATAGAGGATAAAGCAGATATCAATAATCCGAACATCATCAAGCTGGTGAAGGATAAAAACGGATTCGCCCTGTATTTTTCAAGGTCCGTGATACCGCACCCGAGATTTAAGACCGTTACGCCCTATTTTAAGCATATCGGCCTTTACGCCTACAAGAAGGATTTCCTCTTCGAATTCGCAAACTTGCCGAAATCCCATCTTGAAATGACGGAAGGGCTTGAACAATTGAGGGTCCTGGAAAGCGGCTATAAAATAAAAGTGGTGGAGACAGAATTCGACACAATAGGGATAGATACGCCGGAAGACCAGGAAAGAGCCCAGGCTGCGATGGGGTTTTAGTAAGGCAAATGGGCGTAGACAATCGCAGTTGAACCAAAGGACTATTAACGACAGTAAGGACATTAATAGGGACATTTTCCCAGCCTTGTATTAGCTTTAAGGAAAGTGTCCCTACACAAGGGATGATAATGAATCCAATTATACTCGGAAATATAAAGATCGGCGGCAAAAATCCGATGGTTTTAATAGCGGGACCGTGTGTGATAGAAAGCGAGAATAGCGCGCTGCGCCACGCAGAGGAGATCAAGAAGATCGCGGATAAGCTTAAGGTCCCCTTTATATTTAAATCGAGTTACAATAAAGCTAACAGGACATCCGTAAATTCCTACCGGGGGCCTGGTATCGATAGTGGACTGAAGATCTTGAAAAAGATTAAAGACACCGGCGTTTTTGTGTTAAGCGACGTTCACGGTATTGAGGAGGTAGAAAGGGCGGCCGGGGTTCTGGATATAATACAGATACCGGCATTCCTTTCAAGGCAGACGGATTTGATCATAGCGGCGGCAAAGACAGGCAGGATCATTAATATAAAAAAGGGGCAGTTTCTTTCGCCCTGGGATATAAAACATGCTATCGAAAAGGTGCGGTCGACGGGCAACGAGAAGGTATTGGTGACCGAGCGGGGCAGCAGTTTCGGATATAATAATCTGGTGAGCGATTTCCGCTCTATTATAGTAATGAAGGATTTCGAGATCCCCGTTATTTATGATGCGAGCCATTCCAACCAGATGCCGGGCGGTCTCGGCGAGAAAAGCGGAGGCGACAGAAGGTTTATAAGTCCGCTGATACTTGCCGCTGCCTCAGTAGGCGCCGACGGGATATTTGTGGAAGTCCACGAGGATCCCGATAAGGCCTTGTGCGACGGCCCCAATATGCTGCCGCTGAAAGAATTACAAAGCGTTCTCCAAAAGGTAAAAGAGATAGAACGAATAACGCGGGGACAGATATGAGTATAGCTAAAGCGAAAGAGGTCTTGAGAGCAGAGGCGAAGGCCATCCGCGAGTTGGTAAAGAGGATTGACAGCAATTTCGAAAAGGCCGTACGCCTGGCCTTAAAGACCAAGGGCCGCGTTATAGTGATGGGTATGGGAAAACCCGGTTTTATCGCCCAGAAGATATCCGCCACGCTTTCCTCTACCGGGACGCCAAGCCTTTTCCTTCATCCCGCAGAGGCGCTCCACGGAGACTTGGGAAGGGTGACAAAGGACGATTGTCTGATTGCGATATCCAGCAGCGGCGAGACAGAGGAGATAATCCGGCTGCTGCCGATAATCAAAAAGATAGGAGCGGCTTTAATAGCGATGGTAGGCAATACCAATTCTACTTTAGCGAAAAACAGTGATTGTGTCCTGGACGTGAGCATAAAGAAAGAGGCATGTCCGCTCGGGCTTGCGCCTACGACAAGCACTACCGTAATGCTTGCCATGGGAGACGCTTTGTCCGTAGCATTACAGGAAAAAAAGGGTTTTAAGGTGGAGCATTTCGCTTTATACCATCCCGGCGGCAGCCTGGGCAAGAGGTTGCTTCTTGAAGTCGGCGATATTATGAGGAGGAGTAACGCAAGTCCGGTCGTGAAAGAGGATACGCTGGTAAAGGACGTCCTGCTTAAAATAACGCAGGCAAGGGCCGGAAGCGCCAGCATTATCGGTAAAAGAGGCATATTGAAAGGCATATTTACGGACGGGGACCTGAGAAGACATCTAAGAGCCGAGGGCGACATAACGAATAAGAAGGTAAAAGATGTCATGACAAAGAAGCCGGTGACCGTTTATAGCGATATGATGGCGATAGACGCCCTCAGGATCCTACAGTCAAAAAATATAGACGAAGTGCCGGTAATAGATAATAAGGGCAGGCCCATCGGACTTTTGGATGTTCAGGATTTGTTAAAAGCAGGACTTGTATAAGAAATTACAAATTACAAGTCACAAATTACAAACAAGGGACAAATTCCAATATTTGGAATTTATATGTCGCAGATAGAGGAGAAGGCAAAAAAGATTAAATTGCTGGTAATGGATGTAGACGGCGTCCTTACGGACGGCCACATCGTCTATGCCAACTCCGGCGATGAATTAAAATTCTTCGATGTTACCGACGGCATGGGTCTGGCGCTCTGGGCCCGCGCCGGTTTAAAAAGCGCCGTCCTGACCGCTAAAAAATCAAGGCTCATCTCCAGGCGTTCAAAGGCCATGCATATAGACAGGGTCTACCAGAGCGCATTCAGAAAATCAGAAGTTTTTAAAAAAATATTGGCGGACTTTAATGTCTCACCCGTAGAGGTATGTTTTATGGGCGATGATGTAGTCGATATACCGGTCCTGAAGAGGGTCGGCTTTGCCGTCGGCATGCCCAACGCTGTCCCGGAGGTAAAAAGCGAGGTGCATTACATCACGAAGCGGGAAGGCGGAAGAGGCGCAGTCCGCGAAGTAATAGATATGATCCTGAAAATTCAGGGTAGCTGGGTTGAAGTGACAAAGAGATATTATGAAGCGGAAGCCGTATAGATTTTTTCTCTATTTGCTGCTGGAGTTTCTGCATATAATAGTAATTATATTACCGTATAATATAGTCGTTTTTCTCGGGGGCTTCCTCGGGGATTTAGCTTATTATGTTCTTTCAAAATATAGGAAAATCACGCTTGAGAATCTGAACGGGGCCTTTACGGCTGAGAAGAGCGAAAAGGAAATAGAGGAGATTGCCAAAGGTGTATTCCGCAATCTCGGAAAGACCGGCGCGGAATGCCTGAGTTTACACAAGTTCGGCGGCAAGGCCCTGAAGAGAATCATGAACGAAGAGGACTTCCAGCCGCTGTTTGATATACTGTCCAAAGGCAAAGGCGTAATCGCGATCGGCAGCCATTCTGGCAATTGGGAGATGACCTCCGTATGCGCCGCGGCGTTCGGCCTGGACGTTACAATAATCGGCAGAAGGATATATTACCCTCCTTATAATAAATTCCTGGTCTCCATAAGGGAAGATAAGGGCGTGAAGACTCTTTATAGAGACGATAAAAACATCCTGAGAAAATCCCTGGCTGTCCTTAAAGCCAATAAGGTGCTGGGCATAGTTCCGGATCAGGATGTCGACAGCGTTGACGGCGTATTTGTGAATTTTTTCGGAAAACCGGCGTATACGCCTACGGGACCGGTAATAATGGCTATGCTTTCCGGGGCGCCGCTTTTGCCGACATTTACGGTGAGAGAAAAAGGGAAATTGCGCCTGTTGATAGACGAGCCTATTTACTTCGAAGGCAGCGGCGACAGAAAAAAAGATATACGGGATTATACGCAAAAATGGTCGGATGTAGTCGAAAAATATATCAGGCGGTACCCTTCGATGTGGGTATGGATGCATAGGCGATGGAAGACAAAACCGGATAAAGACATATGAGTTTATTTCGAATGAATAAAAAATTGATTTTTATAGCAATCGTTATTCTTATCGCCGCCTATTTTTACGCTGATGTAAAGATGCCGAAAGAGGAGCCGGAGACAAAGGTCGGTCCGGAGGAATCCGGCATCCCGCAGATCTCCGAAGACATTCAGGAAACCGTAATGACGGAGCTTGACGAAGAACAGAAGATCCTGTCTTTTGACATGACCGGCTATACGGACGACGGAAGGAAAAAATGGGATATCCAGGGCGAGTCCGCAAATATAGTTTCCGATATAGCGATATTGGACAATATAAAAGCAAATGCCTACAGCGAGAACAGGACGGTTACGCTGCAGGCAAATAGCGGAAAGTATAACAAGAAAGACAACTCTGTCAGGCTGGAAGATAATGTTATAGTAACTACCTCTGACGGCGTTAACCTGCGGGCGGAATGGCTTGAATGGGACTCCGAAACAGGCAATATAAAAACAGACAGTTTTGTAGAAGTTACGAAAGATGACCTTTATGCGTCCGGCCGCGGCGCTTTGGCAAACACAAAGGATAAAGAGATCCAATTGGAAGAGGATGTTAAAGTAAAACAGGGCGAGATAACCATAAACTGCAGAGGCCCTCTTATTATCGATTACGGCAAAAATGAGGCATCTTTTTATAACAGGGTTAAGGTAACTGAGCCGCGAGGGGAATTGAAGGCGGACCGCCTTGATATATTCTTTAATCCGGAGTCGCGCGAGATGGAGAGCATAGTGGCTGAGGGAAACGTGGAACTTAAGCAGGATGCAAACGTTGCCAAGGGGCAGAGGATTATTTATACTATAGCCACCGGCAAGGCGATACTCACGGGGAATCCCGAGATACTCATATATTCGAAAAAGGACATCAAAGATGCATTTATTGGAGATTAAAAACCTGGTAAAGGCATACGGCGGAAGAAGGGTCGTAGACGGCGTTGACCTGACCATAAGGCACGGGGAAATAGTGGGACTTCTGGGCCCTAACGGCGCCGGAAAGACCACGACATTTAATATAGTCACGGGGTTAATAAAGGCTGAAAGCGGAGAGATATTTTTTGACCAGCAGAACGTAGCGCATCTTTCGATGCACGATCGCTGCCATAAGGGCATAGGGTATCTTTCCCAGGAGCCGTCCGTATTCAGAAAATTGAGCGTGGAAGATAATATTATGGCTGTGCTCGAGACACTGCCTATACCGATGAGGGAGAGAAAGAGGAGGCTTGAGTTTCTACTCGGCGAGTTGAATATAACGTATCTCAGGAAAAATAAGGCGTATACGTTATCCGGCGGAGAAAGGCGGCGCCTGGAGATAACACGGGCCCTTGTCACAAATCCGTTATTCGTGCTTTTAGACGAGCCGTTCAGCGGCATAGACCCGATAGCGGTCTTTGAGTGCCAGCAGATAATATCGAGCCTGAAGATGCGGGGGATAGGGATCCTGCTTACCGACCACAATGTCAGGG
>JAUWWU010000136.1 GCA_030616695.1 Candidatus Omnitrophota bacterium
GGTGCCCTGCTTGCTATTATGAGCACGGGCGCATACGGTTTTTCTATGGCATCCAACTATACCGCGCGGCCCAGGCCCGCCGAAGTCATGGTGGTCGGCAAGGATTTTTACGTCGTAAGAGAAAGGGAGAATTACGGCGAACTCATAAGGGGGGAGAGCATCCCGAAGGTGTTGCGATGAAGAATATAGAATTTACAAAGATGGTTGCGGCGGGAAACGATTTTATCCTTCTGGATAACAGGAGCAAAAAGGCGCAGAAAAAGGTGGGAGATTTCTCAGGCTTTGCTAAGGCGGCCTGTGAAAGGAAGCACTCAATAGGCGCCGACGGATTATTGCTGCTGGAGGATTCGAAAAAGGCGGATATTACCATGCGGATCTTTAACCCCGACGGCTCGGAAGTCACAATGTGCGGGAACGGCTCCCGCTGCGTGGCTTATTACGCTGCGAAGAAAGGTATAACTAAAAACACATTATCAATAGAAACAAAGGCCGGGATCCTAAAAGCCCGCGTAAACAAGGATGTCGCGAGGATCGAGATGATGCAGCCCGAGCATTTAAAGAGCAGGTTTTCCATAGATGTATACGATGAGACCTTCGAGGTGGATTTTGTGAATACCGGCGTCCCCCATGTGGTTTATTTTGTGGATGACTTAGATAAATTCGACGTCAGGAGATTCGGCAGGGAGATAAGATACCATAAGGAATTTGCCTCCGAGGGGACCAATGCCAATTTCGTAAAGGTCCAGGACAGGCACAATATTTCGATAAGGACATACGAAAGAGGCGTGGAGGACGAGAC
Organism: Candidatus Omnitrophota bacterium; assembly: GCA_030616695.1. Lineage (GTDB taxonomy): Bacteria > Omnitrophota > Gorgyraeia > JAHIPI01 > JAHIPI01 > JAUWWU01. Next base: position 800 of record JAUWWU010000136.1, read on the forward strand.
ATTTGCCTGCGGTACCGGGGCCGTCGCAAGCGCCATCGTAGCTTCGGAATTACATTCCGTGGAATCGCCTGTAAAAGTAAAGACATTTGGGGGCGAAGTCCTAATCGTCTATTTTAAAAAGAAAGAAAATAAATACAGGGAAGTGTTTCTCGAAGGAAAGGTAAAGTTGGTCTATAACGGAGGAGCCGATTATGTTTAAGGGTTCATTTGTAGCCTTGGTCACACCCCATCAACGCGACGGTTCGATTGATGAGAAAAAATTTCGCGAGCTCATAGATTTCCAGATAGAAAACGGGACAGACGGCATCGTGCCTTGCGGCTGCACGGGCGAGGCGGCAACGATGGCATTCGACGAGCAGAAGAGGCTGATCAAGATCACCGTCGAGGCCGTCAATAAGCAGGTCCCTGTTATCGCCGGCACAGGCTCCAATAATACGCGCGAGGCACTTGAATTGACTACATACGCAAAGAAGGCAGGGGCAGACGGTGCGCTTTTAATAACGCCGTATTATAACAAACCTACGCCCGAAGGCCAGTATCGCCACTATGAGAAAATAGCAAAGGAGGCAGACATCCCTATAGTACTTTATAATGTCCCGTCGAGGACAGGTATATCTATGCTACCCGAGACCGTTGCCAGATTATCAAAGGTCGACAATATAGTTGCTATTAAAGAGGCGTCGGGCAGCCTGGATCAGGTTAGCAGGATACTGTCTCTTTGCGATATAACTGTTTTAAGCGGGGACGATTCGCTTACCCTGCCGATGATGTCTGTCGGAGCTAAAGGCGTTATATCGGTAGCTGCTAATATAATGCCGGAAGAAGTGGCGGAGATGGTAGATTTGGCCTTAAACGGAAAATACGAGGAGGCAAAGAGGGTCCATTTAAAGCTTGTACCCGTATTCAAAGCCATGTTTATAGAAACCAACCCAATTCCTGTCAAGACGGCACTTTCCTTGATGGGTAAAATAGAGGCGAATTGGAGATTGCCTTTGTGCGAGATGACGGACGGAAATTTAGCTAAATTCAAGGATATTATTAAGGAATCAGGATTAATATGATAAAAGTAGCCGTTGCGGGCTCAGAAGGAAGGATGGGCAAGAGGATAATCGCCCTTGCCGAAAAAGATAAAGAACTCGAGGTTGTAGCTAGATTTGATATAGGCGTTAGCCCAGAGCCCGAGATATCGAAATGCGACGTCCTCATAGAATTTACGGCACCTGAGGCCACCGTGGAGCACGTGCTTATAGCGCGGAAGCTTAAAAAGGCTGTCGTCATAGGCACAACGGCCCTGACTGCGAAGGATAGCGAAGCCATCAAGGCAGCGTCTTCAGACATACCGGTCGTGCTTTCGCCGAACATGTCTATCGGCGTAAACCTCCTTTTTAAGCTCTGTCAGGACGCGGCGAGGATACTATCCGCTGATTATAAAATTAAAATGACAGAGGCACACCATGTGCACAAGAAGGATGCGCCGAGCGGCACAGCTAAGAAACTGGCGCAGATAGTTTCGCAGGAAAGAAAAGCAAATGCCGCAAATATACCGATCGAATCTATCAGGGAAGGTGAAATCATAGGGGACCATAAAGTAATATTCGATTCTCCAACAGAGTCTATAGAATTGTCGCACAGCGCAAAGACGCGCGACACCTTTGCGGCCGGCGCGATCAAAGCCGCAAAATTTCTGAAGGGCAGAAAGAGCGGTCTCTACACCATGCGCGACGTATTAGGCATGTAGCTAAATGGGGACAGACACCTTTTTTCTACGAAAAAAGGTGTCTGTCCCCAAGCAAGGCTAAACATGAAAATAAAAATTTCCGAAAGACTTAAGAATCTGCCGCCGTACCTTTTCCTTGAGATGGACAGGCGAAAGAGGCGGGCCGGGGAAGAAGGAAGGGATATTATAGACCTGGGCATCGGCGATTCCGACGAGGCGACGCCGCAGTTTATAATAAATGCCCTGAACGAAGCCGTGAAAGACCCTTCAACGCACAGGTATGCCCTTGATGCAGGGCTTTCCGAACTAAGGCAGGAAATAGCAGTTTGGTATAAGAAGAGGTTCGGCGTATCGCTTGATCCCGGCGATGAAGTCTTGCCCCTGATAGGCTCAAAAGAGGGCATTGCGCATATGCCGCTGGCCTTCATAAATCCCGGCGATACGGCTTTGGTGCCTGATCCATGCTACCCGCCATACAAAAGCGGAGTTATATTTTGTGAAGTAAATATAGAGCTA
>JAUWWU010000012.1 GCA_030616695.1 Candidatus Omnitrophota bacterium
AGGACGTTATCTCCTTCCGCGCCGATAGGGATGGCCTGCCACTTTATTCCGCTATCGTCAGACTTGAAGGTCCCGGATTCCGTAGCGACGTAGATTATTTTTGGATTATGAGGGTGGATCGTTATAAAATTGACGGCTTTATTCATTCCCGGGACTTTGAAGACACCCTTCCAATTTTCTCCGCCGTCGGAGGTTTTGAAGAGGAGCCCTTTGGAGCCGGCATATATTATATTAGAATCCTCTTGGTCAACAGCCAATGACGTGAATTCATGGCCCGAAAGGCCGTTATTTTTATTTACCCAGATACATTCGGCAGAAACAGGTCCACAAAGAAACATAAAAAACATTAGTATAATAGATATGTAGATTTTTTTCAAAATATATTCTTTTAACATAGCACCGCCTCCTTTTGTTAGTATTTTATATAGCCAGATTTTTAGACATATTGAAAGTATACTATATTTTTCTTTGGCATGTCAAGGTTTTTCTGATAATCATGTGTAATATAAAGATACATGGAAAGGCGGAATTGGTTGGCGAATTTCTTGGGCATAGGCTGTCGGTTATTTTATAGTTTTTATCACGATCAGGCGCTTTACAGCTTTTTAATATCCGTTTACCCGCGTTCCCCAAGGAAATCACAGTCAGGCAAAGGAAAGCAGGTGATTTTTCTTGGGTATCCATTTACCCGCGTTCCCCAAGGAAATTATGCCAATATTAAAGGCTGGTGAATTTACTTGACGGCATAAAATGGATTTGTTAATATATTCCAATCACGCCAATCAGAATATTTGAGTGCCGAGGTAGCTCAGGTGGTAGAGCGAGGGCCTGAAAAGCCCTGCGTCGACGGTTCAACTCCGCCCCTCGGCACCACCTATTATAACAGCTTAAGTGATTTGTTCCTATGCCGATGTAGCTCAGCTGGTAGAGCAGGGCTTTCGTAAAGCTCAGGTCGGTGGTTCGATCCCACTCATCGGCTCCATTTTTTATTAGCTATGGCTAGATTCAGGGATATCCTAAAAAACAGAAGCTTCTTGCTTCTCTGGCTGGGCCAGATCATCTCCAATTTCGGAGAAAAACTGACCCAGATGGCGCTTATCGCCTTGGTTTATAAAAAGGCGCCGGGTTCCGCAATCGACCTGGCAAAACTTTTCTTCTTTATAGTAATCCCCGTTTTTATTATCGGCCCCGTAGCCGGCGTTTACGTGGATAGATGGGACAGAGAAAGGGTGATGATGATATCAGATATGTTGCGCGGCATTCTGGTATTATCAATACCCTTTTTTATTTTATTTTTTAAGAACCTTATTCCTGTCTACATAGCGGTTTTCTTTATATTCTCGACAACACGTTTCTTTTTCTTGAGCAAAATGGCCATAATTCCGGATATAGTACCGAAGGGCATGCTGCTTATAGCGAATACCCTGTCAGACACAACCAGGATCATAGCTATGTTTGTCGGTATGCTGGTGGCGGGAGTTCTGGTAGAGCGCTTAGGGCCGGTAAACGGGTTTTATATAAATTCGCTTACCTATTTTATATCGGCTTTGTTTATATCAAACATGATAGTCAAAAGGATTATAAGCCACTTCAGGGAAGATATATTGAAGGCAAAGGATGAGATAAAAAAGGCGATCAGAAAATCCGTATGGTCTGAGATCAAAGAGGGCATAAAATTTGTCGTTGAGCACAAAGAGATGAATTTTGTCGCGAAGAGCTTCTTCGTCTTTATGGCGGGCATCGGCGCCATGAGTTGCGTAATTATAGTCTTCATACAAGAGGCGTTCGGTTCCGTCACGAAAGACCTCGGCATCTTATTTATGTTTTTAGGGTTAGGGGCATTTGTCGGGATGATGCTTTACGGCAGGTTCGGCCAGGGGATCCGAAAAGAGAAAGTGATATCAACATGTATGCTGTCCAGCGGGATATTCGTGGTACTTTTCGCCGCTTCGGCAAAATTGATCCCGCATTTATGGGTTTCCGGCGCAGCAATGTTTGTTTTAGGGCTTTCGATAGGGCCTATAATAGTCTCTCTAAATACGATGGTCCATGAATCTATCCCTCAAGAGATCCGCGGAAGGATATTTAGTTCGCTGGAGGCCGTTATCCATGTGGGGCTTTTGATATTTATGTTTATAGCGGCGTATTTTGCGGAGCATATCGGGAAGATCTGGATTTTAGTCTCGTGCGGTGTACTTTTTTCTTTGTGGGGAATATCGGGGATTTTTACGAGGCAGAAAAAGACCGGGTAAGATATCTATTTGCCCGGCGAGACCTTTTTTAGTTTCTTGGTTTTTAGGCACTCCCTATAAAAATTGCACACGGGGCAGCATATGTCTTCTTCGCCGCGTTCCCCGCGGTACCATTTTGTCTCGCATGTCCAGAATATCTGGCATTTTTCACAGCAATGCATCTTATTCTCGCCCATGCGTACCTGCCTTTCATATGTACCAAGGTGCTTATTTAGCATTATATATCAAAAAGGTGTGTAAGTCAAGAAAATAGCCCCTTACTTTTTCCCTTAGAAAACTTGACAAAATCCCATATGCTAGTATAATAATTTTATACAAATAATAGTGTATAACCTTATTTAAAGGCGGGGCAAGCCCCGCCTAACATTACTGCGGCGGGGGATCGCGCATAAAGTACGAAGAGATACTGCACCGGAGAAGGTGATGATGTTTAAGGCGTTTTCAGGCGGAGTTCATCCGAGAGAGCAAAAAGAGGGCACCAAAGACAGGGCCATAAGTGATGTGAGGATCCCTTTACGCGTTGTCATCCCCATGATCCAGCATACGGGCGCGCCCTGCAGGCCTGTCGTAAAAATCGGTGATACAGTAAAGAAAGGGCAGATCGTGGGCCGGGTTGCGCAATTCATAACCAGCCCTGTGCACGCCAGTATATCCGGAACAGTCAGGGAGATAAAAGAAGCGCCACATCCGACAGCCGGGAAATCCGTTTCGGTAGTGATAGACTCAGACGGGAAAGATGAATGGGATACCTCGCTGAGAGGAAGAAAAGATGCCGCGGGCTTGACAAAAGAGGAGATAACGGACATTATAAAAGAGAGCGGCATCGTAGGCCTCGGCGGCGCGGCCTTTCCGGCGCATGTCAAACTTAAACCGCCGAAGAAGATCGATACGGTTATTTTAAACGGCGCCGAATGCGAGCCGTATCTCACCTGCGATGACCGTTTGATGATAGAGAGGCCGGCGGGCGTCATAAAGGGGCTTTTGCTGATAATGAAGGCCTTGGATGTCAATAAGGCGGTTATAGCTATAGAATCTAATAAACCGAACGCCGTGGAATCGATAAGAGGCGCATTAAAAAATCCGGATATAAGACTTGAAGTCCTTCCTACAAAATATCCTCAGGGGTCGGAAAAACAGTTGATAGAAGCAGTGTTAAAAAAACGCGTGCCGCCTAAAGGCCTTCCGCTTGATATCGGCTGTGTCGTCCATAACACGGGTACTGCCGTTGCCATATATGAGGCGGTCTGTGAAGGGAGGCCTTTGATAGAGAGGATTGTCACGCTGGCCGGCGATTGCATCAAAGAGCCCTCCAATCTGAAAGTCCGGATAGGCACGAGCATAAAAGACCTTCTCGATGAATGCGGCGGGGCGGTCAAAGAGATTTCAAAACTAATAGTAGGCGGCCCGATGATGGGTATAGCACAGCCTACGATGGACACCCCCGTAATAAAGGGGACGACAGGGGTCTTATTTTTATCCGAGGACGAGGCGCGCTTCTTCGACGAAACAACGTGCATAAAGTGCGGAAGGTGCGTAGATGCCTGCCCCATGAATTTATTACCGTCCGTATACGCGAAGCTTGTGAAGAAAGAGAAATGGGAGAAACTCGATGATTATAATATTGACGATTGCATCGAGTGCGGCGCGTGCTCATACCTGTGCCCTGGCAGGATACCTCTTGTGCAATACGTCAAGACGGGGAAAAGAGAACTCTTTTATATGCGAAAGGGAGCGCAATAATGGACGAGAAGCTTACTATAACGCAAGGCCCCCATGTTTTTGATAGATTGAGCACGCAAAATATGATGTACGGGGTGTGTCTGGCTTTGATCCCCGCTGCCGCAGCGAGTGTGATATTTTTTAGCTGGAAGGCGGTAGCTTTAATGCTTGCCTGCATGTCCAGCTGCCTGTTGACGGAGGCGTTTTTCCAAAGATTGCGCGGGAAAAAGATATGTATTGATGACGGAAGCGCGCTTTTGACAGGTCTTCTTCTGGCTATGGTGGTGCCGCCGGACCTTCCTGTGTGGATGGCAATATTGGCCGGTGTATTTGCGATAGGTATCGGCAAGGAAATATTCGGGGGATTGGGGCACAATATCTTTAATCCCGCATTGCTGGGCCGCGCTTTTCTTTCGGCGGCATTCCCCGCGCATATGACGGTCTATTCAGCCCCGATAGACGCTTTTACCTCAGCCACGCCGCTCGGCCTTATGAAATTCGAGGCCGTGCAGACCGACCTCTGGAGTTTATTTTTGGGAAATGTAGCGGGCTCTGTGGGCGAGACTTCGGCGCTTGTCCTCTTAATAGGCGGCGCATATATCCTGATAAGGAAATACGCCGATTGGCGCATACCGGTTAGTTTCATAGGGTCGGTATATATCCTTGGCGAAGCACTGCATCTTTTGTCTCCCGGTAAATATCCCAGCGGGCTTTTTCACTTATTGGCGGGCGGGATGATGATAGGGGCTTTATTTATGGCGACCGACCCTGTTACCTCGCCAGTGACAAAGTCGGGGAAATGGGTATTCGGCATAGGGTGCGGCATCCTGGTTATAGTGATACGCTTGTGGGGCGGCCAGCCGGAGGGCGTGATGTATTCCATACTCCTCATGAATGCCGTTACGCCGGTTATTAATATCGCGACCAAACCCAAACGCTACGGAACGTAATGAAGGTGAAGAGATGAAAAATGCGATTAGAATGATCCTGGTGCTTGTAGTGGTGGGCCTTATTTCGGGCGGGGCGCTTGTCTCCGTTTATAATTACGCGAGTCCTCTGATAGAAAAAAACAAAGAAAAGGAATTGAAGGACGCGCTCAATAAGGTTTTGCCTGAGGTAGTTGATTATAAAGAGATAGAGGCAAATCGCCTCTATGAAGGCAGGGGCAAAAGAAACAGGCTGGTCGGATACGCCTTTATAGCCGAAGGTAACGGCTACCAGGGAAAAATAAAGATTATAGCGGGCATCGACCCCGGCTTAAAGGAGCTTAAGGGCATAGAGGTTCTTGAATCCTCCGAGACGCCGGGTCTCGGGGCTGAGATCACAAAGGAGCCGTTTAAAAGCCAGTTCCGCGGGCTTTCGGTCGTGCCGGACGTAACGTTTACTAAAGGCGCGGTTTCGGAAAAAAATGAGATCCAGGCCATAACAGGCGCGACCATATCCACCAGGAGTGTCGTCAAGATTTTAAATAAGGAAATAGCGCGCATACGGGAGGTATTGGGACGCTGATGTCTATATTTAAGGATTTCGCAAAAGGGCTCTGGAAGGAAAACCCCGTATTCGTAATGATATTGGGGATGTGCCCCACGCTTGCCGTTACCACAAACGCGATAAACGGCTTTTCAATGGCATCCGCCACGATGTTTGTATTGGTGTCATCAAGCCTGGTCGTCTCCGTTCTCAAGCGCCTCATACCGAATCAGGTGCGGATAGCGGTATATACCGTGATCATAGCTACCTTTGTTACCGTGGCGGATTATTTCTTAAAAGCGAAATTTCCTCCTATAAGCAAGGCGCTCGGCCCGTATGTCCCGTTGATCGTGGTCAATTGCATAATACTCGGCAGGGCAGAGGCATTTGCGTCGAAGAATTCGGTTATACGCTCTTTGGCGGACGCGGTCGGCATGGGCCTGGGATTCATGCTGGCGCTTGTTATACTCGGCTCCGTCAGGGAGCTCTTTGCCTCGGGCGCGGTATTCGGCCGCACGATAATCCCCCATTGGCATTCCTGGGTCGTGATGATATTGCCTGCCGGCGCGTTTATTTCCTTGGGAATTCTCGTAGGGATATTTAATTTGATCAGACTTAAAGCGAAAAACGAAAAGCGAAAAGTGAAAAACTAATATGAATTTATTACTGATATTTATAGCCGCCGCGGTAACCAACAATTTTGTCCTCACGTATTTTTTGGGGATATGCCCTTTTATAGGCGTTTCGAATAAACTTGAGTCCGCGTTCGGGATGGGCATGGCCACGACATTCGTTATGACGCTGGCCGCGACAGCGACGTGGCTTATCAATCATTACCTTTTGATGCCGCTGAGGATAGAATTTCTGGAATACGTGACTTTTATATTGACTATAGCGAGCCTCGTCCAGCTTGTGGAGATGTTCATAAGAAAGACCTCGCCCGAACTTTACCGTGCGTTAGGGATATACCTGCCGCTCATAACCACAAATTGCGCGATACTGGGACTGACGCTTTTCATCGCATTGAGAGATTACGAATTTCTTGAGGCGATAATCTTCGGCTTTGGCGCAGGCGTAGGTTTTACCCTGGCGCTCATCATAATGGCCGGGATAAGGGAAGAGCTTGAATTTGCCGACGTGCCCAAACCGTTTGAAGGGACAGGTATCACCTTGATCATAGCTGGCCTCTTGGCCCTGGCGTTTATGGGCTTCGGCGGCCTGATAGCTTCTTAGGGGATTTATTATGGTATTAAGCGTAATGCTTACAATGATAGGCCTGGGGGTCCTTTTCGCGGGAATCCTGGCCGTAGCAAATCAAAAACTTAAAGTGGAAGAGGATCCGAAGATAGAAGAGCTCTCTCAGAAGCTCCCGGGACTGAATTGCGGCGCCTGCGGTTTTCCCAACTGCCGTGAATTCGCAAAAGGCATAATCGAAGGCAATAAGGAGGCCTTAGAAACAACATGCCGCGTCGCAGGGGCCGATGTAATAGAATTTATTTCAAAGATTGCGCCTATTGAAAAAACGCTGGCCGGAAAGATCGCCGTAGCATTCTGCGGCGCTAAAGACAAAGACAGGACAAAAAGGGCGGTATATAAAGGAATAGCTACTTGCAGGAGCGCGAACCTCCTTTCCGGAGGCGGGATGAACTGCGAATATGGGTGCCTGGGGTTCAGCGATTGCGCAAAGGTCTGCCCTTTCGACGCGCTTGAGATGGAAGACGGCCTTCCGAAGATCGATCCCGCCAAATGCGTGGGCTGCGGCAAATGCGTAAAGGCGTGCCCTCGAGGCATAATAGAGCTTATGCCTTCCGATACCGATAACCTGGTTATAGTCGCCTGCAGGTCAAAATATGCGGGCGCGGTTGTAAGAAAGATTTGCCCGGTCGGATGTATAGGGTGCAAGATCTGCGAGAAGCTCTCGGGCGGCATATTTTTTATGGAGGATAATCTTTCTAAACTCAGGCTCGAGCGCAGGAAAGAAGATGTTGATTGGGATGAAATAATCAAAAAATGCCCCACGAAAACCATAGTGCGGGTTAAGTAGAAACAAGGGGGAAGCATGGAGCATGTTTTAGAGGTAACGGATAGTACCTTTGAAAAAGAAGTGGTTAAATCGGATATTCCGGCAATAGTGGATTTCTGGGCGGAATGGTGCGTGCCCTGCAAGATGATAGCCCCTGTTGTCGATGAAATAGCAAAAGAGTTTAAGGGCAGGATTAAGATCGTCAAGCTTAATGTAGACGACAACACGAAGACGGCGACGGATTTAACGGTTATGAACATCCCGACGCTGCTGTTTTTCAAAGACGGCCGCGAGGCGGGCCGCGTAAGCGGCGTAGTCTCAAAAAGGGATTTACTTAAAAAAATAAAAGAACTATTTCATGACTAATGTCTCCTGCAAAAAAGTGTTAGGCGCGGCACTCGATATCGGCACAACCGATATCAAGGGTGCCCTTCTGGATATCTCCTTAAAAAGAGAACTCGCTGCGGCAAGCGTCCCGAACGAACAGAAGGCATTCGGCCCGGTTGTGATAACCAGGCTCAATCTCGCCACAAAAAAAGGTGGCCTGAAGGAATTAAATAAAAGGGCGATATCGACTATCAATAAATTGCTGGCCCGGTTAAGCAGGGATGCCTCTGTCGATAAACGCGATATAAAAAAGATAATAGCCGTCGGCAATAGCACCATGTACCACCTTGTGTTGATGATAGACCCCGCCTCGCTTGCGCGCGCGCCGTTTTTGCCGGCCGAGAAAAGTTTTCAGCGAAAAGACGCGGGTAAAATGGGCATAGATATCGGCAGGGGCGCTGTTTTTACGTTTTTGCCGAATATCTCGGGGTTTGTCGGCTCCGATATTTTGGCGGCTATTTTGATAACGGGGATGCATAGAGAGAAAAGGCATAGCCTGATCGTAGATATGGGCACGAACGGCGAGATCGCTCTTGGCTCAAGAGACGGGATTTTCGTAGCCTCATGCGCCTTGGGCCCGGCGTTTGAGGGAAGGCACATCACCTGCGGGATGCCCGCCATAAACGGCGCTATCATACGCGCAAGATTTAAGAATAAGCGGTTTTCTTTTAAGGTTGCGTATGGCACTGCGCCGAAAGGCATAAGCGGAAGCGGGCTCATCGATATCATCTCCATTCTCCTTGATAAAGGCGATATTGACAGGACAGGCAGGATGAAGCGCGGGGAATTCACCCTATCGAAAGGGCCGGGTAAAAAGATATATATTACACAAAAAGACGTGCGGCAGGTCCAGCTTGCGAAAGCAGCCCTGTCTTCGGGGATCGAGATACTGGAGACGAGGGCAGATGTACGGCCGAAAGACTTACAGCGTTTTTATATAACGGGGACATTCGGAGGAGGTATAGACAAAAGAAATGCAAAGAATATCGGGCTCATACCCGAAGAAGTGCCGTTGGGTAAAGTCGCGTTTTTAAGAAACGGGGCTCTCTCCGGCGCGAAAAAGGTCCTTCTTACGCCGTCTCGCGAAAAGGAGATAAGCGATATCCTGGCGAAATGCGAGCATATAGAGCTGCATAGAAGCGGAGATTTCGAAGATACATTCGCCTCCACCCTGCATTTTTAGAGACGCTTTTCCCTCCTTCGCTAAAGCTACGGAGGACAGGCAAGCCAAAGCGTCTCAAATGGGATTGACTTATTTTCTATATGTGTTATCTTATAGGCTCTGAGGAGTGTATATGAATATAGCAGTTCTTGTTTCGGGAAGCGGGACAAACCTACAGGCGATCATAGACGCGGTTAAATCAGGCTATATAAAGGCCGACATAGCGCTTATCCTGAGCGACAACAAAAAGGCGTATGCGCTTGAAAGGGCAAAAAAGGCGGGGATAGAGGCGCTTTTTCTGGACCCCGGGTCGTTTGGTTCGAAAATAGATTTTGACAAAGAGATCGTAAAGAATCTAAAAAAACGCGCTGTGGAATTGGTCGTCCTCGCGGGATACATGCGGCTTCTAACCCCTTATTTCATCAAAGAATATAAAGACAGGATCATGAATATCCATCCGGCGCTTCTTCCGTCTTTCAAAGGCTTAGACGGCGTTAAAGACGCGTTTGCTTACGGAGTAAAGGTCACCGGACCGACCGCGCACTTCATTACAGAAAAAGTAGATTCAGGCCCTATCATAACGCAGGCACCGGTCGAGGTAGAAGACGGCGACACAGAGGATTCCTTAAGAGAAAAGGTGCATAAGGAAGAGCATAAGATATATCCGAAAGCTATTAAGGATTTTGTCGAGGGTAAGCTTGAGATAAAAGGCAGAAAAGTGGTGCATCGATAATCACGAAAGGGCAGGAGTAATGAAAACAAAGATTGACAAGGTAAAGGCGAGAGAGATCCTGGATTCGCGCGGAAATCCCACCGTTGAAGTGGATGTCTGCTTAACGGGGGGGATCATGGGAAGGGCGGCCGTGCCCAGCGGCGCTTCCACCGGAGAACACGAAGCCGTCGAATTGAGAGACGGGGATAAAAAGAGATTTCTGGGAAAGGGCGTTCTGAAGGCCGTCAAAAACGTGAACGAAGAGATCGCGCCGGCGATAAAAGAGATTGACCCTTATAAGCAGGCGGAAATAGATAAGTTCCTGATAAACCTCGACGGCACCGAAAATAAGAGAAAGCTGGGGGCGAATGCCATTCTGGGCGTTTCCATGGCGGTCGCAAAGGCGGTTGCAAACCTTAATCACATACCTCTTTATAGATATCTGGCTAACGTGGCAAATATTTCAAAGGAAGCGAATATGTTGCCCATTCCCATGATGAATATTTTAAACGGCGGGACTCACGCCGATAACAACGTTGACCTGCAGGAATTTATGATAATGCCCGTAAACGCGGAGAGTTTTAGAGAGGCATTGAGGATGGGGACCGAGGTATTTCATAACCTGAAGAGCATATTAAAGCAAAAAGGGCTTTCTACCTCTGTCGGAGACGAGGGCGGGTTCGCCCCGAACCTGAGATCCAACGAGGAAGCGATCGAGGTCATCCTGCAGGCCATAGAAAAGGCCGGCTATAAAACAGGCGCCGATATCTCTATCGCGCTGGATGCCGCATCAAGCTCTTTCTTGGAGAACGGCAAATATATGCTCCGCGCCGAAGAAACGCCCGAGAAGACATCCGACGAGATGATAGGTTTTTACGAAAATTGGCTCGGCAAATACCCGATTGTCTCTATAGAGGACGGCCTCGGCGAAAATGACTGGGACGGATGGGCGAAGTTGACCGGAAGACTGGGTGCAAAGGTGCAGCTGGTCGGCGACGACCTTTTTGTCACGAACACCAAACTTCTTAAAAGAGGCATAGATTCAAAGATCGCGAATTCCATACTGATAAAGGTCAACCAGATAGGCACCCTTACTGAGACCTTTGACGCGATAAAGATGGCGAAGGAAGCGGACTACACCGCCGTGGTCTCCCACCGCTCCGGCGAGACAGAGGACACCACGATAGCACATCTTGTGGTCGCGGCGGGCACAGGGCAGATAAAGACAGGCTCAGCCTCAAGGACGGACAGGATAGCGAAATACAACGAACTTTTAAGGATAGAAGAGGATCTGGGCAAGAAAGCGGTTTACGGTAAAGAGTTATGGCGCCAAAAACAAAGCTGATATTATTTTTC
>JAUWWU010000082.1 GCA_030616695.1 Candidatus Omnitrophota bacterium
ATTATAGCTTCTATACCGAGAGAAAATAAAAGTGAGTAAACAATTCTTAAAAAATACAATGCCTGAAAAATCAAAGACTTATGAAAAATCGCCCCCGAAGGTCTTTATTAGGACTTTCGGATGCCAGATGAATGACAGGGATTCGGAGATAATCTACGGCCTCTTTATGGAAAGGGGCTGGAAGATAGCCGAATCTGTTGAAGATGCGGACTGTATCCTTTTTAATACATGCTCTGTCCGGCACCACGCGGAGCAAAGGGCTTACAGCAATATGGGCATGTTGGCGAAGCTAAAGAGGCGCAGGCCCGGCGTTATCCTCGGCTTTACGGGATGCACTGCAGAGAAGGATAAGGATGTAGTCATCAAGAGATTGCCGCATGTAGACTTGGTTGCGGGCCCCGGAGAGATTTATAATATACCGGATTATATCGAAGGCCTCATGAAAAACCGGAAAAAAATAGTGGCTGCCGGTAAACTTGAGAGGCCGGACCGCGAGAATCCGTCATACCGCGGGAATAAGACGGGCACGTATGTTTCCATAAGCGAGGGCTGCGATAATTTCTGCTCCTATTGTATCGTGCCTTACGTAAGGGGGAGGCAGAGAAGCAGAAAAAAGGAGTTAATAATCGAGGAAGTTAAGTCTGCTTCTGAAATGGGCGTAAAGGAAATAACGCTACTGGGGCAAAATGTGAATTCTTACGGCAACGATTTAAAAGACGGGCAGAATTTTATGACATTACTGGAAGAAGTGCATGCCATAGACGGCATAAAGAGGATAAGGTTCGTGACCTCCCACCCCAAAGATACAAAAGAGGCGCTTTTTCAGACTATGCGCGACCTCCCTAAAGTTTATAAGCATCTGCACTTGCCATTGCAATCCGGTTCGGCTAAAATATTAAAAGCAATGAAAAGGGGTTATAGCCCGGAACATTATTTAGGATTGATAGACGGCTTGAGAAAATATATACCCGATTGTAATATTACTACGGACATAATCGTCGGCTTTCACGGTGAGGAGGATAGCGATTTTGAAGAGACATATAGTATAATGAAAAAAATAGGATTTGACAGCGCATATATATTCAAATATTCCCCGCGCCCGCCTGCGGAATCAAGCAGGCTGGCGGACGATGTGTTACCCGAAGTCAAAAAAGAGCGCCACGCAAGGCTTTTGGAACTGCAAAAGGAGATTTCGAGAAGAAAGAGAGATTCCCGCAGAAACGAAGTCCTGCCGATGGCTTGAAGGAGAGGTATGGGTATGAAAAAATTTAAAATTATATTTATAGTTATCGCTTTACTGCTGATAGGGGTTTTCCCGGCACGCGGCGGGATGTTTGACAGGGGCCCGTCCAGGGAAAGGCCTGCCGGGAGGAGTAAAAGCTCTGCGCTTATGAAGGCAGAAAAAGCCTTTCTTAAGGGGGATTATGAGAAGGTCATCAATATAGCAAACACCCATATAAAGTCCCGGGGAAAGTTAGATGATGAATTACAGTATCTCACAGGAAGGGCCCTTTTAAAGTTGGCAAGATTAGACGAGGCGAGAAACCGGTTCTCAAGGATTATAAACGATAGCGACAGTGACAAGTTCCTGGATAAGGCATATATCAGTCTCGCCGATTCATATTATCGGGAGGAAGATTATAAGAGGGCGAAGTCGGACTATGAAAAGGTGATGAGGTATTTTCCGGATTCAGAAGACATACCCACTGTTTATTATAAATTAGGGGAATGCCATTCTAAATTAGGAGAGAGAGACGCGTCAAAGGAATGTTATGATGAGCTTCTCAGGCTTTATCCGGCCAGCCTGGAGGCGAAGGTCCTCATAGGGGAAAAATCGGATTTTGTGATGCACAGCGTTCAACTGGGGTCTTTTACAAAATGGAGCAATGCAAAGAAACTTCACGACGAACTGAGGAGCAAGGGATTTGATGCGAATATCTATACTGCCGTCGTCGGAGATTCGCGTTTTTACAGGGTCAGGGTGGGGCAGTATAGCCGGCTGAGCGACGCCGAAGATATGGCGAGGACGCTGCGGAACAGAGGTTACAGCATAAAGATATATCCATAGAGTAGGTGTTAGGTGATTAATTTTTATATAGTCGCATTTCTGGCTGATCTGGCTTTAGGAGTGGTCCTTCTTTCGCTCCCGCTCCTTCTTATTTATAAATTCGATGCCACGTCTCTGGTGCTGGGGCTTCTCGGCGCCCTGGGAGCTTTTGTATATTCGGCCGGCGTTATAACCGTAGGCAGGCTTTCCGACAGGTTCAACCGAAAAAATATAATAATTTTCGGATGTCTTCTTTTTATAGCAGCCTATTCGACCCTCCCGTTTCTGCGTCGTATAGGCCAGATTTTTTTCTTATATATTTTCGGCAGTATCTCTATGGCCATGTTCTGGCCGACGATACAGTCATGGCTTTCTCAGGGATTGGACAAAAAGAAACTGGTCGGCGCCTTGAGGAACTTCAATATATGCTGGAGCGGAGGGCTGGCGCTCGGTTTTCTTTTGGCCGGTGTCATGTTTTCGTTTAACCCTAAGGCCCCTTTTCTATTCGGAGTTTTACTTATTGCGATAGTGGTTTTACTTCTCATCAGACAGCCCGTTACCTCAGAGACGAGGGATGCGCCTGCGCAAAAGGTTTTTCTCGAGACAGAGAAAGACAGGCCGGAATCCGCGAAGAGATTTTTGTATATAGCCTGGTGCGCCAATTTCGTAAGCTGGTATGTCCTGGGCATCGTAAGGAATCTCTTTCCGAAATTAAGCACGGAACTCGGATTTTCAAGCGGGGCCACAGGCGCTTTTGTATTCATGATGATCCTGGCGCAGACAGTGATGTTTTTTATCCTCGGCAGGACTCAGAAATGGCACTATCGGCTTTTGCCGATAATACTGTTTCAGGCATTGGCCGTTATGAGCCTGCTCGTGCTTGCTTTTTATTCCGGCACGGCATATTTTATGGCCGCGATGGTGTTTTTGGGGCTGTCCGGCGGGATGACGTATTTCTCAAGCATATTTTACAGCCTGTACGGATTTATAGACAAGGGGAGAAAAAGCGGCATCCACGAGGCGTTCATAGGCATAGGGGCGTTTTTTGGGCCTCTGGTCGGCGGGCTTGCCGCAAGCGGATTTGGTATCCGCGCCCCGTATGTTACCGCCGCTTTACTATTACTAATCGCTATAACCACCGAATTAATTTTGAATAAAAGGCGATATGCAGGCTTTTATGAAAAAGAAAAAACATAAACCCCCTATACTATTCATACTCGGCCCTACCGGTGCCGGCAAAAGCGAGTTCGCTGTCAAACTTGCGAAGAAGATAGGCGGGGAGATAATATCCTGCGATTCCATGCAGGTCTATAAAAGGATGCCGATAATGAGCCAGCAGCCAAGTTTCGGGCTGCGCAAGGCCATCCCGCACCATCTGATAGGCACTCTCGGGCCCTCTCAAGAATGGAGCGCCGCCGATTTTATCAGAGAAGCGCGCAAGGCCACGGAAGGTATTCTGAAGCGAAACCATGTTCCGATGGTCGTCGGGGGGACTGGCCTGTATGCGAGGGCGCTTATAAAGGGGTTGTTTCCGGCCCCTCCGAAAGACGAAAGCCTAAGAAAAAAGCTCTACGCGGAGGCGAAAAGAAAAGGAAAGAAGAGGCTTTACGAAAGGCTTTTAAAGATAGACCCTGTTTACGCATCAAAGATACATCAGAATGACCTGCGCAGGGTCGTGAGGGCGCTGGAGGTATATGAGGTGACCGGCACGCCCATTTCCGAACAACATAGAAAGACCGAAGGGATTGAGAAAAAATACGAAACCTTCGTTTTTATTTTAAACAGGCCCCGTAAAGACTTGTATAAAAGGATCAACGAGCGCGTTGAGGAGATGTTTTCTGACGGCCTGGTGGCGGAGGTAAAAAGGCTGAAGAAGCTGAAGATGAGCCGGACGGCAACGGCTGCGTTGGGCTACAAGGAGATCGACGGATATCTTAAGGGAGAGTATAGCCCGGAGGCGGCGAAAGAACTCCTTAAAAAGAATACAAGGCACTATGCCAAGAGACAACTGACCTGGTTCAGGAAGGAAAAAGGCGCCACATACCTTTATGGAAAAAGCGATATTAGTCACTGTAAAACACGTAAAAGAAGATAAGGGCTGGAGCGCCGAAGACCTGTCGGCAGAGTTGAGGGAGCTTGCGCTGTCGAGCGGGGTGGGGATATCGGCTGAAATCACCGCAAGGTGTCCCGAATTTTCGGCGCGGCATCTTATCGGTAAAGGCAAAGTTGAGGAGATCGCGTCTGTAGCCGGGAAAAACGGCGCCGGCGTCGTGATATTTAACCATGACTTAGGGGGTACGCAGCAGAGGAATCTCGAGGAAATACTTGATATAAAGACTATTGACAGGACACAGCTTATTCTCGATATTTTTGCCCATCGGGCGCATTCCAAAGAGGGCAAGATACAGGTGGAGCTGGCCCAGCTTATATACCTTTTGCCGAGGCTTATCGGAAAGGGCATCATCCTTTCAAGGCTTGGCGGCGGCATCGGCACGCGCGGCCCCGGCGAACAAAAGCTTGAGGCGGATAGAAGAAAGATAGGCCAAAGGATAGCGCGGCTCAAGAGAGAACTCGACGATATCACAAAACAGAGGGCTGCGAGAAAAAAGACGAGAGAGAGATTTTCGGCCTCCGCCATAGCGCTTATGGGCTATACAAATGCGGGGAAATCAACGCTTTTTAATACCTTAACCGATGCCGACGTGCATGTCATGGATAAGCTTTTCAGCACACTGGATCCCACCGTCAGGAAGTATGTGTTGCCGAATAATCAGAGGATAGTCCTTTCCGATACGGTAGGTTTTATCCATAACCTTCCGCATCACCTCATAGAGTCGTTTAAGGCCACCTTAGAAGAGGCCGTTCATGCCGATATATTGATTCTCGTCTGTGACGCGAGCCACCCCAAGATTACCGAACGCACCCGGTCGGTCCACCGGGTTCTGGAAGAACTCGGCATCGAAAATAAGCCCGTCATAAACGTATTGAACAAGAAGGATAAGGTTGAAGACGAG
>JAUWWU010000152.1 GCA_030616695.1 Candidatus Omnitrophota bacterium
AAAAAGGATCGGGAGACATAAATACCGTTTTTTTGCCGAGATGATAGACAAGAACGTTAATTCGCCGCTCACTTCGAGCGCCGGCAGGTTATTTGACGCCGTATCTTCTTTGATCGGAATAAGGGATTATATATCGTACGAAGGCGAGGCGGCTGTTGAACTTGAGAGGATAGCGGCAGGCGGCTGCAGCGACATATATAAATTCGAACTCAACACCTGTCAAGGCAGGACGATCGTATCATTCCGTCCGATGATAAAGGCTATGGTCCGGGATTTGCGGCGCAAAAAGCCGCCGGACCTGATCTCGCGCAGGTTTCATAATACGCTTGGGGAAGCGATAAAAATGGTCTGCTCCATAGTGCGAAAAAAGACAGGATTAAATAAGGTTGTTTTAAGCGGCGGCGTATTTCAAAACAGGGTATTATCGGACGAGACAGAGAAAAGGCTTAAAAAGGGCCGTTTTTCGGTATATACCCATTCAAGGACGTCTTGCGCGGATAGTAGCCTGTCATTAGGCCAGGCGGTCATCGCCGCACAAAGCGGAGACGCTTTCTTGGGGCATGCGGAAATTGGTCGTTCATAGATTTTAGCACGCGTAATCTATTTTAACCTTGGCAGTAGAATTTTACGGGTTCCCCCAAGGAATTGGCTAAATATTTAATAGCAAGCCATTTTCCGCGCCAAAGCGGAAAGTGTCTCCCTACAGGGAGAGCAACAAATGTGCCTCGGCATACCGATGAAGATAATAAGCAAAAAGGGCGATAGGGCCAACGTCTCCTCAGGCGGGACAAGCCGCGAAATAAGTATAGGCCTGCTTAAAAAGGCCGGAGTAGGCGATTATGTAATAGTCCATGCCGGTTTTGCGATCGAGAAACTGGATGAAAAACGCGCAAAAGAAACACTTGATATCTTAAAAGAGATGCGGCCATGAAATATGTAGACGAATACCGCAATTTAAAATTGGCCAAAAAGCTGTCGCGCAATATATACGGACTTGCCGGAGCGGATAAGGCCGATTATACTTTTATGGAGGTATGCGGCACTCACACAGATACATTTTTTAAATTCGGATTAAAGGCCCTGCTTCCGAAGAACGTGCGCCTGATATCCGGGCCCGGCTGTCCTGTTTGTGTCACGGACGCTTCATATATAGATAATGCGATATCCCTTGCCGGGTTAAAAGGCGTTATAATAACTACATTCGGCGATATGGTGCAGGTTCCGGGTTCGCTATCTTCTTTATACGAAGAAAGGGCAAGCGGAAGAGACATCCGCATAGTCTATTCAACGCTGGACGCCTTAAAGATCGCCGAAAACAACCCTTCGAAAAAGATAGTGTTTCTGGCGGTAGGCTTTGAGACAACAGCGCCCACTATCGCTATGGCCGTATTAGAGGCGAAAAAGAAAAAAATAAAGAATTTTTTCGTTTACTCTACGCATAAACTTATACCTCCGGCCCTCAAATGCCTGTTAAAAGATCCGGACGCCCGCATAGACGGATTTATTCTTCCGGCCCATGTCAGCGCTATTATAGGGGCAGATGCTTATAGCTTCCTTAAGAAGTTCAAAGTCGCTTCTGTTATCGCGGGTTTTGAGCCCCTGGACATGCTGCAGGGCATAATGATATTACTTAAACAGCTGAAACGCACGAAGCCCGGGATAGAGGTCCAATATAACAGGGTGGTCAAAAAAGAAGGGAATAAAAATGCCCAACGTATTTTAAAAATGGTGTTTAGGGTATCTGATTCTACGTGGAGGGGGCTCGGTGATATCCCGCGAAGCGGGCTTAAATTGAATAGCAGGTTCTCGGCATTCGACGCGGAAAGGCATTTTAAAATGAAAAAGCCGCGCCCCGCCGGTGATAAAAAATACTGTCTCTGCGGCGCTGTGCTTAAGGGTAAGAATGCGCCGCCGGACTGCAAGTTATTTGCAAAGGGGTGCACGCCTAGTAATCCAAAGGGGCCGTGCATGGTATCAAGCGAAGGCAGCTGCAGCATCTATTATAAATACGGAAAATGACATAGAAGTTTAACCAACAGACTTTGGTCGACAGTAAAACCGATTGTGGGGACATTTTCCGTCCGTTTTATGCAAAGCTTTACAAGGAAAGTGTCCGCAAACAACAAACAAGGGTACAACATGTCAAAAATCCTATTGGCGCACGGGAGCGGCGGCAAACTGACCCACGATTTCATAGAGAAGGTCATTTTAAAAAAATACGCAAACGCTACCTTGAAGCGCCTGACCGATTCCGCTATTCTAAAGGCCGGAAGGGAAGGCGGCCTGGCTTTTACAACGGATTCTTTCGTGGTCAATCCTATTTTTTTCAAAGGCGGGGATATAGGCAAACTGGCTGTCTGCGGGACAGTCAATGACCTTGCCGTATGCGGGGCGCAGCCTTTATATATATCGTGCGCCCTTATTATAGAGGAAGGCATGGACGGGTCTGCGCTTGGCAGGATCATAGATTCGATGAGCCGCGAGGCAAGGTTCGCGGGTGTTGAAATAGTTACTGGCGATACAAAAGTGGTCGAGAAGGGAAGCGCGGATAAGGTATTTATAAACACAAGCGGCATAGGTAGGGTGAGGTATAAAAAGGAGCTTTTGTTGTCCGATATAAAGGCGGGCGATAAAATCGTGATAAACGGACCTATAGCCGACCACGGCATCGCTGTGTTGGTAGCGCG
>JAUWWU010000009.1 GCA_030616695.1 Candidatus Omnitrophota bacterium
ATACGAATCTCCGCACAGGCTTCTCAAGACGCTCGCAGATATACT
The DNA here is from genome assembly GCA_030616695.1 of Candidatus Omnitrophota bacterium. Taxonomy (GTDB): domain Bacteria; phylum Omnitrophota; class Gorgyraeia; order JAHIPI01; family JAHIPI01; genus JAUWWU01. Next base: position 46 of record JAUWWU010000009.1, read on the forward strand.
TGAGGTAATGGGGGATATACGGATTGTATGCGCCAGGGAGCTGACAAAGAAATTCGAGGAGATAAGGCGGGAGAAGGTAACGGAAAGCATAAAGCATTTTTCAAATACTAAAGTTTTAGGCGAGTTTATAATAGCATTCCACAAATAATACTTGACAAAAGAGGGGGCATATGGTATGCTGTTCCTCGAATGCAACCCTTTTAATATCGGTCCCGTGAGGCCGAAAAAGGAGCAAAAATGAAATATAGGCGTATTATAGCTAAAAATGAGCCTGCTCACTCTAACGGTGAGGAGGTCTTTTTTTTAATGAGCAGACACTTTACGGAGCGACCGAAGCCAGGCGACCACGAGTCACAACTCATTGCGAAGGCGGATATCAGGGGGGAGCGGGAGACATTATGACTTTTAAAGAGAAAGCGAAGATAATGGACGAAGGCGCCGTACAAAAGGCCCTTACGAGGATCTCCCATGAGATACTCGAGAAGAATAAAGAGACGAAGAACCTCGCCATAGTAGGGATAAGATACAGGGGCGAATTTCTCGCCCGCCGCATAGTGGAGAATATAAAAAAGATAAGCGGAAGCAGCGTTCCTATAGGGATACTGGACATAACTCTGTATAGAGACGACCTTACGGAAGTGGCCGAACAGCCGCAGGTGCACGAGACTCACATAGATTTTGACATAAGCGATAAGAATATAGTCCTCGTTGACGATGTCCTTTACACGGGTCGCACTATACGCTGCGCGCTGGATGAGATTATAGACTTTGGCAGGCCTGTCAGGATACAGCTAGCAGTGCTTATCGACAGGGGCCACAGGGAGTTTCCCATAAGGGCGGATTTCGTGGGCAAAAACGTCCCTACGTCCCTTAAAGAGGCGATAGAGGTCCGCCTTAAGGAATCAGACGGCAAAGACGAAGTCGTGATATGCGAGAAGGACGACAGGTGATTTATGACTAAAAAGACAGTATGGACAAAAAAGGACCTGCTCGGGCTTGAGTATCTTACGGCCGAAGAGATCGAGCTTATATTAGATACGACAAGGTCTTTTAAGGAGGTCTCTACGAGGAAGGTAAAAAAGGTCCCCACCCTTAGAGGCAAGACGATCGTAAGCTTATTCTTCGAGCCCTCCACAAGGACAAGGGTCTCTTTTGAATTGGCCGCCAAAAGGCTGAGCGCGGACACAGTGGGCATAACGGCGGGGACATCGAGTATTTTAAAGGGCGAGACACTGAAGGATGCCGCCAAAAATATAGAGGCCATGAATGTGGATGTGGTAATCCTGAGGCATTCGACATCCGGAGCGCCGCATCTATTGGCAAAGGCCATAGAACCCTCGGTTATTAACGCGGGAGACGGCGCGCACGAACACCCGACCCAGGGGCTTTTAGACATTTTTACTATGAGGGAGAAAAAAGGCTCGCTCAAGGGCCTTAAGGTCAGCATAATCGGCGACATAGCGCATTCACGCGTCGCAAGGTCAAACATATGGGGGCTTAAAAAGCTGGGCGCGGATGTAACGGTGTGCGGACCGAGCACATTAATACCTCTTGAAATAGAAAAGATGGGAGTGAGAGTGACCAACGATCTTGACGAGGCCATAAAGAGCGCGGATGTCTTAAACGTGCTGAGGATCCAGCTCGAAAGGCAAAAAAAGGCCCTCTTCCCCTCAATAAGGGAATACATAAATCTATTCGGAGTGAATAAAGAGCGGCTTAAGAACGCAAAGAAGGACATCTTAATAATGCACCCGGGCCCCATTAATCGCGGCATAGAGCTTACGCCCGATGTGGCGGACAGCGAGTATTCGGTGATTTTGGAGCAGGTCACGAACGGCATAGCGGTAAGGATGGCCATCCTTTTCCTTGTAACCGGAGCGACCGGAGGAAGTCCCCGCGAGGGGAGGAAAAAGTGAAAATATTGATAAGAAGCGGCTATATTTATGACCCCGCAAACAAAAGAGAAGGCGCCTTCGATATTTTAATCCAGCAGGATAAGATCTTCAAAGTGGCCAAAAAGATCAAGGACAAAGCGGATAAGACTATAGATGCAAAGGGCAGGGTGATCCTCCCTGGCCTTATAGATATGCATGCGCACCTGAGAGAGCCCGGCAGGGAAGACGCCGAGACCATAGCGACGGGCCTTGATGCCGCTATCTCGGGAGGCTTTGCGTCCGTATGCGCCATGCCGAACACAAAACCTTGCTGCGACAACCAGGAGGTCGTGGATTTTAAATTAAAGAAGGCGAAAGAAGCAAATACCGCTAATCTATACGCTGTCGGGGCGATAACAAAGGGAAGGGAAGGCAAAGAACTTTCCGAGATGGGTGAGTTAAAGAGCGCCGGCTGCATAGCTATATCCGACGACGGAAACTCTGTGGCAAGCAGCTCCGTAATGCGGAGGGCCCTTGAATATGCGCTGATGTTCGACCTGCCCGTGATATCCCATTGCGAGGATAAGGACCTTTCCGCTGACGGTGTTATGCACGAGGGCTATGTTTCGACAGTGACGGGGTTGAGGGGTATACCCTCAGCTGCGGAGAGCGCGATCGTAGCAAGGGATTTACAGCTCGCCGAATTTACGGGCGCCAGAATCCATATCGCGCACGTCAGCTCTAAGGAATCCCTCCGGCTTATAAGAGACGCCAAGGCGAAAGGAGTGAAGGTAACCTGCGAGACCTGCCCGCACTATTTGGTCCTGACCGATGAAGATGCAGGAGGTTATGATACAAATTTTAAGGTGAATCCGCCTCTTCGCACAAAAGAGGACATGGACGAGCTCAGGAAGGCGCTGAAGGACGGGACGATAGACGTGATATCGACAGACCACGCCCCGCACATAGAGAGCGAGAAGGACGTTGAGTTTGACTATGCGTCGTTCGGGATAATAGGCCTGGAGACGGCGGTCGCGGTATTGGCAACAGACCTTATAGTAAAAAATATTATAGGCTGGAACGATATAGCCGCCACAATGTCCCGCCACCCTGCCGAGATATTGGGTCTGGCGAAGGGCACGTTAAGCGAGGGCGCGGACGCCGATATCACGATAATAGACCCCAACGAAGAATGGGTGTATGGAAAAGAGGACATAAGGTCGAAGAGCAAGAACTCCCCTTTTATAGGCCGCAGGCTTAAGGGGCGCGTCAAATATACCATAGCCGCCGGCAAAATAATTCTCAGCGAATAACAGATAAAAGGGGACGTTTCTCTTTATCCTAACCCCTTGTTAATAAAGAAGTTACAACACGTCGATTTCCGTTTTTTGAGGTCGCAAAAGTGGAAAACGACCGTCTATAACTTATTGATATGTAATAAGTTAGAGCAAAGGGAAACGTCCCCTTGCATAGCTGTTATGAAATTTATTCTTACGAAAGAGCTAGGGAGATTGTGTAAGTGGCTGAGGATCATGGGATTTGATGCCTCATATTTTCCCGAAGCCGAGAAAAGAGAGCTTATAATAAAGAGCCTTCAAGGGGAAAGGGTTATCCTGACAAGAGACTCTAAGATGGCTGTATATAGCGGCATCAGGATGCTTCATATAAAAAGCGATTTTGTGAAAGAACAGGTCAGGCAGGTCGTGGCCGAACTCAACATCAAGCCCGACAGAAATAAATTTTTTACGATCTGTGTAATATGCAACACGCCGCTTAAAAAGGTTAAAAAATCTGACATAAAAGATAAAGTGCCTCCGTATGTTTATCAGACCCAAGATAGTTTTATGAGATGCGATGTTTGCGAAAGGATATACTGGCAGGGCACGCACTGGACGAACGTGGGTGAGTTTTTTGATAAGCTGAAAATAAACTAGAGACGCTTTCCCCGCCTCCGCTAAAGCTACGGAGGGCAGGCAAGCCAAAGCGGAAAGTGCCCTCTAAGGCGAGGTTGAGATGCCATACATAGCAGACTTGCACATACATTCAAAATATTCCAGGGCCACAAGTAAAGATATGGACGTAGAAAACCTGAGCAAGTGGGCGAAGATAAAAGGCATCGGCCTTCTCGGGACAAGCGACTTTACCCACCCCCGGTGGCTTAAGGAGCTCAAGGAGAAGCTCGCGGAGGAAGAATACGGCATATACAGCCATAACGGGGTCGACTATATCCTTTCGGCCGAGGTATCGAATATCTATTTTAAAAACGGAAAGGTGCGCAGGATACATAATGTCATGATAGCGCCGACCTTTGCTGTGGTAGACGAAATAAATAAAGTGCTCTCTCCGTACGGCGCGCTTGATTCGGACGGCAGGCCTATCTTAAGCCTGGAATGCGAGAGGATGGTGAAGGCATTGAGGAAAATAAGCCGGGACATTATGATCATCCCGGCGCACATATGGACCCCGCACTTCAGTTTATTCGGATCCAATTCCGGCTTTGACAGCATTGAAGAGTGCTTTGAGGACGAGGCCGCAAATATAACGGCCCTTGAGACGGGCTTATCGAGCGATCCGCCCATGAACTGGAAATTGTCTTCTTTGGATAGATATGCCCTTGTGTCAAACTCCGACGCCCATTCGCCCTCAAAGATAGGCAGGGAGGCCAATGTATTCAAGGAAAAGGTAGGCTATAAAGAGCTCAAAGAGATCTTGGAAAAAAAGGACAAAGAAAGATTTATGCACACCGTGGAATTCTTTCCTCAGGAAGGCAAGTATCATTGGGACGGCCACAGGAAATGCGAGGCCCGCCTTTCGCCGAAGGAATCGGCTAATGTAAACTATAGATGCCCGCATTGCGGGAGGAAATTGACTATCGGAGTCATGAACCGGGTCGAGAAGCTCGCCGACAGAGAAGAGGGCTTTGTCCCGGAAAATGCCAGCGGCTATAAAAGCCTGATTCCGCTGGTGGAGATAATAGCGGATGCCCTGGGCGTCGGCAAAGACACTATCGGCGCGGAGAGGGAATATAATACCCTTATCCAGAGATTGGGCAGCGAGTTCGACATACTCCTTTTTATGCCGAAAGAAAAAATCCTTGAAAAATGCCCTCCGAAGATAGCGAAGGGCATAATAAACGTCAGGGAGGGGCGGGTGAACATCCTGCCCGGATACGACGGCGTATACGGTAAAATAGAGATTTTTGACAAAGACGGTAAAAAAGACGAAAAACAATTGACATTTTTTTAATATGCCGAAACACGTATTAGCAAAAATAATATCGCAAAAGGAAATAAAAAAAGGCTGTTTCAGGATGAGGGTTAAAGCGCCTTATGTCGCAAGGACAGCGTCTGCAGGACAGTTTCTTCACATCCGTTGCGGCGACTCCACCAACCCGCTTTTGAGAAGGCCTATCAGCATTCATAGGAAAGGGGCAGATTACGCGGAGATCCTCTATAATGTAGTAGGTAAGGGCACAGACATCCTTTCACGGAAAAAAGCGGGCGACAAACTTGATATCATAGGCCCGCTCGGCAGCGGGTTTAAAGTATATAAAAATGATAGATCGATAAGGATGCTCGTTGCGGGCGGCATGGGAGTCGCCCCGCTTCTTGGTCTGGGAGAAGAGCTTTCGCGTTCCATCAAGGGAAAGAAAAGATTCATAGTGATATTAGGGGCGAAGACGCAAAAACATGTACTTTGCGAAAGCGAGTTCAGGAAACTCGGCGCAGAAGTATATGTGGCCACAGAAGACGGAAGCAAAGGCAAAAAGGCATTGGCTACGGAGCTCTCCCGCGATATAATAAAGTCAGGAAAATACAAACGGCAGGAGGTGTGCATCTACGCGGCGGGCCCAATGCCTATGGCGAGGGCGCTCTGTAGAATGATGCAGAGGTGCAGCCCGGAATCTCAGATCTCTCTTGAGGAGAGGATGGCCTGCGGTTTAGGCGCGTGCCTTGGCTGCGTGATCGATACGCAATCCGGATACAAAAGGGTCTGCAAAGACGGCCCGGTTTTTGCCCTGCGCGAGGTCGCTTTTAAATGAAGACAAGCCTGAAAGTAAAGATCGGAAAATTGACGCTGAAAAACCCGGTGATGACGGCATCCGGCACTTTCGGATACGGCGTAGAGTTTGAAGGCCTCGCCGGCATCAAGGAGCTCGGTGCCATCGTGACCAAGACGATAACCCTTCGCGCGCGCGCCGGAAACAGGCCGCCGAGGGTCATTGAAACGCCTTCGGGCATGTTGAATTCGATCGGCCTTGAAAATCCGGGCGTAGACAGGTTTATTAAGGATAAGATGCCGTCTTTAAGGAGATTTAAGATTCCGATAGTGGCAAGCATCGCCGGTGAAAGCGCGGCGGAATACAAGAGGCTGGCCGGCAAGTTAGACGGAGTAAAAGAAATAGAGGCCGTCGAGATAAATATCTCATGCCCTAATATAGAAACGAGCAAACTCTTCGCACAAAGTGAAAAATCCACTAAAGATATAGTTGAGGCCGTAAGATCCGCCACCGGAAAGACTATTATCACCAAGCTATCCCCGAACGTAACGGATATAACCTCTATCGCAAGAGCGGCCGAATCCGCCGGAAGTCATGCCTTATCGCTTATAAATACACTAACGGCCATGGCCGTTGATATAGAAAAGAAGGAAAGCATGTTGGGCAATATCACCGGAGGCCTGAGCGGCCCGGCAGTAAAGCCTGTAGCTCTGGCCATGGTATGGAAGGTATATAACGCAGTTAAGATTCCTGTCATAGGTATGGGCGGGATAATGGACTGGCGCGACGCCGTTGAATTTATCTTATGCGGCTCGACCGCCGTAAATGTCGGCACGGCAAACTTCGTCAACCCGAACGCGGGCGCGGAAATAGCCGAAGGGATAAAAAAATATTTACGGAAAAAGAAGATAAAAGATATCAATGATATTATAGGAGGCCTGAGGAAGTAAATGGCAAAGGGAGAGAGGATCATAGTAGCCCTTGACGTGAATACCATAGAAGACCTTGAGAGCCTTGTCGACAAATTGCGCCCCGTCGTCAAGATATTCAAGATAGGCAGCGAACTTTTTACCTCGTGTGGCATCGAAGCGGTAGATGTGGTGCGGAGGAAAGGATGTAAGCCCTTTTTAGACCTGAAATATCACGACATCCCGAACACTGTGATGAAAGCGGCGCGGGCGGCGACGAAGCAGAATGTCTATATGCTCACTCTCCATACGATAGGCGGCTTGGCGATGATGAAAAAGGCGGTGAAAGCGGCCAGAGAGGAGGCGGCCCGCCTGCAGACGGCAGCGCCTTTGATATTAGGAGTCACGATTCTCACGAGCCTGGATAAAAAAGATATACAGGCAATAGGCATCAAAGGCCCTTTGGACGAAGAGGTGTTGAGGCTTGTCAAGCTGGCTGAAAAGGCGGGCCTTGACGGAGTTGTGGCTTCGGCGCAGGAGATCCTGGCTATAAGAAAGGCCGTAGAAAAGGATTTTCTAATCGTGGTGCCGGGGATAAGGCCTTCGTGGAGCCAAAAAAGCGACCAGAAAAGGGTTGCTACCCCGAAAGAGGCTATGGATATGGGGGCGGACTATCTTGTTATAGGGAGGCCCATAACGGCGGAAGAGGACCCCCAGGCCGCCGCCGAAAGGATTATAGAGGAGATAAAGGACTGAGATATGCAAAATGAGATCATAGAGATATTCGAAAAGACAGGCGCGCTTTTAACGGGCCATTTTAAGCTTTCAAGCGGGCTTCACAGCACGCAATACCTGCAGTGCGCCCTCGTGCTTCAGCACCCGGAATACGCGGTAAAGCTCGGGAAAACCATAGCCGATAAATTTAAAGGCACGCAAATCACCTGCGTAGCGGGCCCGGCGCTCGGCGGTATTATTATAGCCCATGAAGTTGCTAAAGCGCTCAAGACAAGGTGCGTCTTTGGAGAGAGAGAAAACGATAAGATGACTTTGCGGCGGGGTTTCCGGGTGAGCCCGCGGGACAAGGTCCTTATAGTGGAAGATGTTATGACGACAGGCGGTTCGATAAAGGAACTCATCGGAGTAATAAAGGATAGCGGCTCCCAAATAGCCGGAGTCGGCACAATTGTGGACAGGAGTTCCGGACAGTTAGACCTGGGCTGCGACACCAAATCCCTCATAAAGATGGATATCAAGACATTCAATCCTGACGAGTGCCCTCTATGCAAAAGCGGCACACCCCCCACAAAACCCGGCAGCAGGAATTAGGTGTCTGTCCCCATTTATAAGTTGCAATTATATCTGCAATAACATATAATTATAATAACATAATAAAGGGTGAGTGATATGTCGGAAGAGCTAAAAGGATTAATAGAAAAGATACACAAGGAAGGCGTCAAAGCGGCCGAGGGGAAGGCAAAGGATATCGAGGAAAGTGCCACATGCCGCGCCGATTCCATCGTCGAGAAAGCCGAAAAGACCGCCGAAGATATAATACAGGAGACGCGCGCAGAGGCTTCTAAAATGAAAGAAAGCGGGGAGGCGTCGCTTAAACAGGCGGGCAGGAACCTCATGATTTCCTTAAAAAAGGAAATAAACGCTATGCTTGAGAAGATCGTCACGCTAAATGTCCGCGAGGCCCTTGATCCTGCAACCATGGCAAAGATTTTAGTTTCGCTTATCAAGAATTATAAGGGCGGGGATGCGGAAAAGGTAATCGTTTCGCTTAGCAAACAGGACCTCAGGAAGATAGAGAGTGATTTTTTGGCGAAACTCAAGAAGGAAATTAAAAAAGGCATAAAGCTTAAAGCCTCCGACGATATACGGGGAGGCTTTTCTATAAGCTACGATGAGGACAGGTCACATTACGATTTTACCGATAAGGCCCTTTCGGAATATATAGGTTCGTATCTAAGGCCTAAGCTGCGGGAGATCCTCGAAGGCCCGGACAGCGCCGGGAAAAAGAAGTAGCGGAAATTTCAGCATGCCTAGCTACTATACTTACTTTATATCAAGTCTGCCCATGCTCTATTTCGGAGCTAAAAGCCCACTTTCCTCCGAACGTTTTTTTGATATGTGCGAAAATGTTATCTCGGAAGACGACATAGATATCCTTAAAAGATGGTGTTCCTTAGAGGATACATGCGGGGATATCCACCCTACATGGAAGAAATGGCGGGCATTTGATACCGCACTGCGAAACGAATTGGTAAAGATAAGGGCCGCGCGCAAGCATAAGGATCCCCTCAAATATATGCGCCAAGACGGCTATACAGACCCTTCGATTGCCCACATAGCCATACATGCGCATAGGACGCCTTCAATAATAGAGGCCGAAAGAATATTAGATGAAGAAAGATGGCGCATGCTGGACGAGCTTTCCGCAGGCCATCATTTTGATATCGATTTTCTTATAGTTTACGCAAATAAGCTGGCAATACTTGAGCGCTGGGACAGGATAAATAGCGCGGATACTTCAAGCGAACTGGAAAAGGTAGAGGCCGTATGAAGGCAAGAAAAGGCACGATAACAAAGGTCAGCGGCAATATGGCCATGGTAGAGGTGAAGGACTTTATTGTCCAGAACGAGGTCGCCTACATAACACACGGCGCGGAACGCCTTAAGGCCGAGGTCATACGCGTGCGCGGCAAAAATGCCGAGATGCAGGTATATGAAAATACAGGGGGCATCAGGATAGGAGAAGAGGTTGAATTTACGGACGAACTCCTTTCGGTAGAGCTGGGGCCCGGCCTTTTAGGTCAGATATTCGACGGCCTCCAGAACCCGCTTCCGCATCTTGCCGAGCGCTGCGGCTTCTTTTTAAAAAGAGGCGTTTATCTCGAAGCCCTGCCGGATGATACAAAATGGGAGTTTACGCCCCTTGTCAAAAAAGGCGATAAGGTCCGCAGCGGTTCCAAATTAGGCTCTGTGCCGGAGAAGATATTCAAGCATTACATCATGGCCCCTTTTGGGCTTAATGGCTCCCTTGAAGTAGTCAGCGATGCAAAGAAAGGAAAATACAACCTGAAAGAGCCTATCGCAACGCTTAAAGACGAAGACAATAAGACCCACGAAGCTTTCCTGCAGCAGATATGGCCCGTCAAAATCCCTATCCGGGCTTATGCCGAAAAGTTAAAACCGGGCGAGCCGTTGGTCACCAAGATGCGGTTAATAGATTCTCTTTTTTCCGTGGCGTGCGGTGGGACATATTGCATTCCCGGCCCTTTCGGCGCAGGTAAAACAGTCCTGCAGCAGCTGACAAGCCGCCACGCAGAGGTTGATATAGTAGTTATAGCGGCCTGCGGCGAGCGCGCGGGCGAAGTTGTCGAGACCCTTAAGACATTTCCGACTATAAAAGACCCGACGACCGGCAAGCCGCTTATAGACCGCACCGTTATAGTCTGCAATACAAGCTCTATGCCGGTTGCGGCGAGAGAATCCAGTGTCTATACGGCCGTGACAATCGCCGAATATTACCGGCAGATGGGGTTGAATGTCCTCTTGCTCGCGGATTCTACTTCCAGATGGGCACAGGCGATGAGAGAGATGTCAGGCAGGCTTGAGGAGATACCCGGCGAAGAGGCATTCCCGGCATATCTTGAGTCGCGCATAGCGTCGTTTTACGAAAGGGCAGGCATAGTCAGGCTGCATGACGGCACTACGGGCTCTGTTACCATAGGAGGCACGGTCAGCCCTGCCGGCGGAAATTTCGAGGAGCCCGTTACGCAGGCCACTTTGAAAGTAGTAGGGGCTTTTCATGGATTATCCCGCGAGCGTTCCGACGCGCGGCGTTACCCTGCCATAGACCCATTGATAAGCTGGAGCAAATACAAAGGTTTTATCGACGAGAAGCAATCCAATAGGGGCCACCGGATATTGAGAAAGAGCAACGATGTCTCCCAGATGATGAAGGTCATAGGCGAGGAAGGCACATCGCTTAAGGACTATATCGACTACCTCAAAGGGGAATTTTTTGATTTTGTCTATCTTCAGCAGAATGCCTTTGATGAAGTGGATGAGGCGACGACCGCCGAAAGGCAGGCATATGTGTTTAATTTTATTTACGGCATACTCGAAGCGGAATTTAATTTTGAGAATAAAGAAGAGGCGCTGCATTTCTTCCAGAAACTAAGGCAGCAGTTTAAGGGGTGGAACTCGGCTAAATGGAAAAGTTCCGAATTTAGTAAGATAGAAAAGGAGATGTCCTCCGTTATACAGGAAGCAAGAAAGGAAAAACAGGACGAGATCAATGCGTAAGGTCTATACTGATATCATACAGATCGCGGGAGACGTTATAACTGTTGAGGCCGCAGGCGTAGGCTACCTTGATATAGCCGAAGTTACCACGCGCCACGGTGTTTCGCTTGCGCAGGTCATACGGCTTGACGGGAGGAGGGTCTCTTTACAGGTCTTCGCCGGAAGCCGCGGCATATCGACAAACGATAAAGTGCGATTCTTAGGCCATCCTATGCGCGTCTCAAGCGGGGATAGCCTGCTGGGCCGCATCTTTAACGGAAGCGGCGTGCCTTTGGATAAGGGGCCGGCGCTTTCCGAGAATATAATAGACATAGGAGGCCCTCCGGTCAACCCCACCAAGAGGATTATACCCAATAAGATGATACGCACGGGTATCCCCATGATAGACGTCTTCAATTCATTAGTCGAATCGCAGAAACTGCCCATATTTTCCATAGCGGGAGAGCCGTATAACGAATTACTGGCCAGGATCGCCATACAGGCAGAGGTCGATATTATTATTCTTGGAGGGATGGGGCTTAAGCACGACGACTACCTTTTATTTAGAGATGCCCTTGAGGAGCACGACGCTTTATCCCGCTCCATATTTTTTATGCACACGGCGGCAAACCCTACCGTTGAATGCCTCCTTGTGCCGGACATAAGCCTTGCGGTTGCCGAAGAATTCGCCTTGCGCGGCAAGCGCGTACTCACGCTTCTTACGGACATGACAAACTTCTGCGACGCCCTTAAAGAGATAGCCATAACGATGGAGCAGGTGCCTTCAAACCGCGGTTATCCGGGAGATATATACAGCCAGTTAGCGGCGCGCTACGAAAAGGCCGTGGATTTTGATACAGCGGGCTCCATAACGATCCTTGCCGCGACGACAATGCCGGGCGATGACGTTACGCACCCTGTCCCGGACAATACGGGCTATATCACCGAAGGCCAGTTTTACCTGAAGAATAAAGTAATAGAGCCGTTCGGGTCATTAAGCCGGCTTAAGCAGCAGGTAAACGGAAAGACCCGCGACGACCATAGGACCATAATGGATACCATGATCCAGCTTTTCGCGAGCTATAGAG
>JAUWWU010000085.1 GCA_030616695.1 Candidatus Omnitrophota bacterium
CCTTGGCAGCTCAAAATCAAAAGAAGGTAAGATATTCTTTAACGCGCAAAGCTGGGCGATTATAAACAAAGCGGCTGAAGGTAATCGCGGCCGAATTGCTATGGATTCGGCCGAGAAGTATCTCGACAGAGAATACGGGCCGCTGCTTTTTTATCCCGCCTATTCCACTCCGGACCCGGAAATAGGCTACCTTACGCGTTACGCCGCGGGGATCCGCGAGAACGGCGGCGTCTATTCTCACGCCGCTACATGGGCGATTATGGCAGAGTGTATGTTAAAAAGGAATAAGACGGCGTATAATATGTGCAGAAAGATGATCCCGCCGAATAGAGGCATGAGGCCTGACTTTTATAAAGTCGAGCCTTATGTGATGCCCGGCAATATCAACGGCCCTGATTCCGCGAATTTCGGCCAGGGCGGATGGACGTGGTATACGGGTTCCGCCGCGTGGATGTTCCGCGTGATTACCGAGTGGATTTTGGGCGTGAGGCCCGGCAACGCCGGCCTTATAGTAGACCCCTGCATTCCAAAGGACTGGAAAGGCTTTAAAATGAGACGCCTTTTCAGAGGCAGGAAATACGAGATCACGGTTAAACAAAATAAGCAAGGCAAAATAAAGACTAAGATAAAAGAAATTTAATCCGTATTCCGTATTCAGTATACCGTATACCGCATGCCATTACGGAAAACGAAATATCTTTGCAAAGGCTTTGCAGAGCAGTTAGCTAACGAAAAACTAAAGAGGAAAAACCATGAATTACATGAAGACAGCTATATTGTTGGTGGCGCTTGCCGTACTCTTGATCTGGGTAGGAGGCCTCATCGGAGGCCCGCGCGGCGCGATGATAGCTTTTATATTCGCTCTTGTCCTGAACTTCGGCAGCTTTTGGTTCAGCGATAGGATCGTGCTCGCAATGTATAAGGCCCGGGAGTTGCCGGAGAGCCGGTTTCCGGAGACCTATCAGATTGTCGAGGAGCTTGCGACAGATGCCAATATGCCCCGGCCCAAGGTTTACCTTGCGCCTAATGATACTCCAAATGCCTTTGCCACCGGAAGAGACCCGGAGCATGCTGTTGTATGCGTTACGAGGGGCATCCTTGATATGCTCAATAGGGAAGAACTAAAAGGCGTTATCGCGCACGAGATGGCCCACATAAAGAATAGAGACACACTTATAATGACTGTTACGGCGACTCTCGCAAGCGCTATTATGATGCTGGCGTATATGGCGCGCTGGACCGCGATATTCGGCGGTTTCGGCGGAAGGGGCAGCCGCAACAGGAGCGGAGGGATCATAGGGCTTCTGGCGATATCTATCCTTGCTCCGCTTGCGGCCATACTGATACAGTTGGCCATATCGCGCTCCCGGGAATACGGCGCGGACGATAGGGGCGCGCACATGGCAGGCTCAGGTGAAGGCCTTGCAACGGCTTTAGGTAAATTGCATGCGGCGTCATCACGCTATAGGATGAATGCCTCTCCGCAGACAGCGCATCTTTTTATCGTCAATCCTTTAAGCGGTAATTTTATAGCCGGCCTGTTCAGCACTCATCCCCCGGTGGATAAAAGGGTGGAACGCTTGAAGGCACTATAAGACTCTGCAGTTCAACCAATAGCGTAACGAACAGGTTGTAAAGCCGTGCCTGGGGACATTTTCCCGGCCTTACAATTGCATCAAAGAAAGTGTCCCCACACAAGGTGACCATGAGACTAAAGAACCACTTCGAGATAACGGGTATCGGCAGCATGCCGCACAAAAGCGAAAAAAGGGCCTGCGATATCATATTTCCCAATTTTCGCAAAATACCCTGTTGGCCGCAGCTCGTAAATAAATCATTTTCGGAAAGCATGATGGCGCAGTTTACGGAGAGGATGCCCGGAGTAGAAGCGGACATCGATACGAGAAAGGTATTTATAAACAGAAAGCGCGATATAAAAAAAGAGATAGAAGAACTTAATGAACGGTATAATTCGGAAGATCCGGAGTATTTTTCTTTCAGCGAAGATTGCGCAAGCGGTTTTTACGAGTACCTTTACAGGCTTAAAGACCACGATAATACCATGCTTGACTACCTTAAGGGCCAGATAACGGGGCCGATAAGCCTATGCTTCACTGTATCCGACGAAGACGGTGTCCCGATGTTTTTTGACAAAGACCTGCGCGAGGCCGCCGTAAAGGTCCTTAGCGCCAGAGCAAAATGGCAGGCGGCAAAACTTAAGAATTTATTTAAGGATGTAATCATTTTTATCGACGAGCCCTCTTTGGTATTTTTTAAACATTCCGCACCGTCTTCCAAAATAAAAAAAGAGGATATTATCTCGTGTATAAACAGGGTGGCCGATGCCATACACACGGAAGCCTGCTACGCGGGCATCCATTGCTGCGGCGACGCGGATTGGGACCTTGTCTTATACACGGATATAGACATATTGAATATCGATGCGTATAATTACGGCGGATCTTTCATAAAAAATAATGAAAAAATCTCCGAGTTTTTGCAAAGAGGTGGTATAATAGCCTGGGGGATGGTCCCCACGGCATCTGATGCGCTGAAAGACGATGTCGATAACTTATTATTGAAACTCAAACGTTATATAGATTTTCTTTCCGAAAGTATAGACAGGCGGAAGATAATCAATTCCTCCCTGATAACGCCGAGCTGCGGATGCGGCGCGTTGGCCGAAAAAGAGGCTGAGGCCGTGGTAGAGCGCTGTGTTGCGTTTTCGCAGCTTGCAAAGGAGAGGATAACATAGGGGTGGATGATGTCTGACAAAGCGGTTTATTCTATAAGGTACGGCGGCGCAGACCTGAATTATGCGGATTTTGAGAGGGCGAAGGTCATTGTGGTACCGGCCCCCTACGAAGGGACGGTTACTTACCGGAAAGGGACGGCAAACGGTCCTTCGGCTATATTCGAGGCCTCCGGCAATATGGAATTGCTTGACGAAGAATTGAATACCGAGACGCACAAGATCGGCATCCACACCATGGCCCCGCTGGATATAGCAAATCTGTCCGCGCAGGCCATGATAGAGAAAGTGCATAAGACAGAGAAGGATATCTTCGCGGCCGGGAAATTTCCGGTTTTGGTGGGAGGCGAGCATTCCGTCAGCATCGGCGCGGTAAAAGCGGCGAAAGAGGCAGTCGGCGAGATGTCCGTCCTTCACTTAGACGCACATTATGACCTCAGAAACGAATACAGGGGCTCTAAGTATAGCCACGCCTGCGTCAGCAGGAGGATACAGGAGAGTGCTCCCGTTGTGCTTCTGGGCATGAGGAGCCTTTCCAGAGAGGAAAAGGATTTTCTCGGCGCTTCAAATAATATCGCCAGGTGCATAAGCGCCTATGACATATTGAATGACTCTTTGTGGGACAAAAAGACATTAGAGGCCTTAAAAGATAAGGTTTATATCAGTATTGATTTAGATGTCTTAGACCCGTCTATCATGCCCGCCGTGGGCACTCCGGAGCCGGGAGGCCTTGGCTGGTATCTGATCCTTGATATACTAAAGATGGTCGTCCAGGAAAAGGAGATCGTCGGGTTTGATGTTGCGGAACTGGCTCCGCTTGAAGGAGATATAACCTCTGATTTCCTGGCGAGCAAATTGATATACCGCCTTCTCGGATATATATTTTTCGGAAAGAATAAGAAAAGATAAGGAAGCCAAAAATGTTGATCGTGTCCAGAAATAAGCTGCTTGTCCCCAGGAAGATGTTTTTTACAAAAGGCGTAGGCTCGCATAGATTCGAGCTTCGTTCCTTCGAGCTTGCCCTTCGCGATGCGGGGATAGAAAAATGTAATTTAGTCAAGGTCTCAAGCATACTTCCGCCCGGCTGCCATATCACGTCGCGAAACGAAGGGCTGAAAGAATTAATCCCGGGCATGCTTACTTTTTGCGTATCGGCGCGATGTTCGAGCAACGAGCAGCACCGCCTTATTGCCGCCTCCATCGGCGCGGCCATTCCGGCCGACCCTAATGCCTATGGCTATCTCAGCGAACACCATGCATACGGAGAGACCGAAAAGACCGCCGGCGACCACGCCGAAGACCTGGCGACTGCCATGCTTGCGTCGACTTTAGGAATAGAATTTGACGAGGACAAAAGCTGGGATGAGAATAAGGAAGAGTTTATTCTCGGCAGCGGCAAGGTCGTAAAGACGACTAATATAACCCAGTCCACGGTTATAAGCACAAGCGGCATCTATTCCACGGTGGTAGCCGCCGCCGTTTTTATATTTTAGCCGCTGCCTTAAACAGCCCCGTATTTTTTACCCCATATCACGATATGCTTAATATTAAATTACCCTTTTCATCCGGAGCTTCGGTTTTGGCAACGGGTGCGGAACTCAAAAATAGTTTTGCTGTTCTTGACGGCGATACCGCCTTTATAAGCGGAGTTTTCGGTGATTTAAAAGACCCAAAAACACTCCGCAAATTCGAAAAAGCCATTACGGAGAGGGAAAGGGCATTTGAAGGCGGATTCAGGACGATAGCCTGCGACCTTCATCCTGAATACGCCTCGACAAAATACGCAAAAGAGATCTTTGAGAAAAAGAAATCATCCGGAAAAAAAGTGCGCATTTCGGAAATCCAGCATCATCATGCGCACATAGCTGCCTGCATGGCTGAAAACGGCTTGCGCGGCAGGGTACTAGGCGTGGCATTCGACGGCACGGGATACGGCCCTGACGGAAATATATGGGGCGGTGAATTTTTAGCGGCCGATTACCGGAGATTTGAACGGGCGGCGCATCTTGAGTATGTGCCGATGCCGGGCGCCGATAAAGCAGTGCTGGAACCGGCGAGGATGGCGTTTTCTTATCTTTACAAAACCTATAAAAGAAATACGGCCAAGCTGGAGTTAGACATATTAAAAAGGATCGGGAGACATAAATAC